>DAOUSP010000041.1 GCA_030627155.1 Candidatus Aminicenantota bacterium | reverse complement strand
TCTTTTCCTCTATGTCGGCATTCTTTACCCTTCGGGCGAGCCGATCTAACTGCATCTGCTTCGTTACAGGGCATTTGCGGTGGACGACCACAGCTGCATACCCTGTGCCTCGCATCCGACGACTTCTTTTTAAATAATATAGTCGTTGCGAGCGAAGCGCGGCAATCTAGCAACCTCGACTCGTGAATAACCCACGTTAATTAAAATTTAAGTTAATTGTACCTTTTCATAAAGAACATATATAAAGCCAGGGAATCAGTAAGATTCCAGTTGTTCTTTAAAAGATATTCCTAGCTCTTTTAATTCTTTAAGGACAGGTCTATAAATGGCTGGATGAACAGGAATATGGACACCTGTAAGAGAAACTTTTTTGTCTAAAATGAGTTTTGTCCCAATTGCTGCAGGAAGTCCAACAGTTCGAGACATTGAAAAATCACCGTGTGGAATTCCATAATCTATTAACGTTGATGTAATTCTTTCTTTTTTCCCATTTGTATAAGATGCTTCGATTCTGTGCTGTAAGATTATCATATCCCTCTCCCCTTTTTCGTACTGAAGCTTTTGCAGCAGCTTCGAAGCAAATATATCGAGTGCTGATGTAGCATGCATCATAGGAAGGGGTTCGTCACTAAGTAAGTTGAGCCATTCCAAGCTTTTTATGACATCAGAGTCAATGTCAACATTAAGGAATATGCTTAGTGCTTTTTTTATATCAATTTCTTCTGTATTATTAATTAATTTTTTTATAAAACCTTCATAGTTTAATCCTATCCAGTCTTTTTTTTCTTCATCAAGAAGTCCAAGCTCTACAATTTTTTGCATCTTATGGCACCATCCTTTATTCCTTAAGGTCCCACGAAACATGGTTTTTGTTTCGGGAATTTTGTATAAGTCAATATACGGAATAGAATCACGGTTTGGATAGCCTTCAAAATCGCCTAATTTTTCTATAGATACAATATCATAATTCTTAAAGAGATCTTCAGATTCAATAATAACCTCTTTTCCATCTTTCAAATAACGTGCTGAATTTTTACTTGCAAGAAGAACCCCAATAGGGCTCCAAGAAAACTTGTATCCAAATGGGTTTGTATTTGCCTCAGGAGCAGGTAGCCCTCCGCAGTAGGAAATAAAACTTGTAACTTCTCCTCCGTTTTCTTTGACTTCGTCAATAATGCGCATTGCTTCCATATGGTCAATCCCTGGATCTAGCCCAAGTTCATTGAGAATCAATATTCCTGCGTCTCTTGCTTTGGAGTTCAATTTTCTCATTTCTTCACTAACATAAGATGTAGTTATCATTGGCTTCTTATAAAGTATGCATATCTCAGCAATTTTAGGGTGGAATTTATAAGGAACTATACTTACAACAATATCAGTTTTTGAAATTTCTTCTTTTAAGGCATCTGTATCATTAAGGTCTAATTGTTTTGATTCTCCTCTTGGATGATTATTAACAATCTCCTTGGCCTCTTTAAAGATAAGGCTTGCTACTTTGACTTTAAAATTCGGCTGGTCAAGAAGATGTTTTACCAATGGGCTTGCAACAAAACCTGCGCCAATAACCAATATGTTTTTCATTTTCCCCCTCTTTTAGAAAGATTTTCTATGAACTTTTTCATATAGATATAATCTGGGGTAAATTCCCCCTTGTAAAGAATTACAGCTTTTTTAATCTCTGGAGCAAGATTGCAGTCTTCGAAACTTCCTGTGTAATCGGCTTTAGCAACTTCAGGAACAAATTGCTTAAGGACTTCACTAAAAAAAACAGAGGACTCCAGAGGAATTTCAGCTGGCAGATTATCAACAGCCATGATAACCACGCCTGGTCCTTCGAAACCATCTGTTGACTTGTCTGCAATCGGGTCATATGTAAAAACTGGGACATCAGGGGTAGTTGCTTTAAATGTACATTCGACCGAACCATTTATGTCGCAAGAAATATCCCCTATAACTTTAAGTTTTGGGGAAGAAACTATATCCCAGTATTGTTTTAAAAACTTCTTAGTTATAAACCGAGGATACTTTGGAGACCAATATATACAATTCATTATAATCGAGAGAAATGAAATATATGATTCAAAAACAGGAGTATATCTTTCCGGCCTCTCATAATAATCCTGCAGATTAAAGATTTCGCCAGGAATTCTTGGCTTCACAATATGATGTTCTTTAAACACAACCTTGTAAACTTTGCGACCCGAGAATTCTTTATTTTTTATAAAATCTGACAATTCTTCTGGAGAAATCTCTTCATAAGGCATAAGTTCAAATATTTCCTGAGCTCCTTTTGAAACATGTCCGTATCCAAGAAATCCACAAATAAATGGTGTTATAGAGTATGAAGACCTTCATCATTGATACTCTTGCCAATCTTTTTAATTTTTTCTTTTGCTTCCTTCAAACTCAAATACTCATAGGATTGGCGAAGCATTGAAAATTGTGTTTCAATTCCTTCTATCTTTAGCTTTTGCCCATAAGCCCAGAGGCTGTCTACCATACCAGCTTGACCTGCTTGTGTTCCAAAAAACACAAGGCGTTGCCCTTTTTCATCTAAAATTTTCTCATAATCTATCAATGTGCACTTCTCGTCTATCATTTTCTTTAGCATAGGCATATTATGCTTTTGACCTTTTGTCGTATGGGAAAAAAAGATATAGACTTTGCCATGTTCAATAAGATGGACAGGAATCTCCTTGACAGCAAATATAATTGGGCAATGAGAAAGACTATCTTCAACTTTGGCGTCAACATGAAGATAGTCTTCATCAGAAAAAATGCGGATTTTAGAAGATTGCACCCAGAACTTAATTCCATGTTTTTCACTAAGCTCTTTTACATGCTCTGGTATGAGAGGAACCCTTCGTTCCCACGGGCTTCTATCTTCTCTACGTATTCCTATTCGTTTTTCCATCTTTAATTCCTTTTTGAGGTTACTTTAAATAGTTTTTTAAAAAAATTATTCCATAAAAAAAATTTATGGTCAATTAAATTCGACTTAGATTCTGTAATAAGTAATCAAAATCATTGACCAACATGTATTTATTTTTAATAATATCTTCATGATTTGCTTTTTTAATACCTTAAGCGGAAAAACAGAACCTTTTCATTCTATTGAACCTAAAAAAGTTCGGCTCTACACCTGCGGGCCAACCGTATATGACTATGCCCACATTGGAAATTACAGGGCATATGTATTTGAAGATTTACTAAAAAGGTTTCTCATCGCAATGGGCTACCAGGTAACGCATGTGATGAACATTACAGACGTGGATGACAAGACAATAAAAGGAGCGAATACTGAAAAGGTCCCTCTTGATGCCTTTACAAAAAAATATATCGAGGCATTCTTTGAGGATATAGACACATTAAACATTGCACGGGCAGATTATTACCCAAGGGCTACAGAACATATCCCTGATATGGTCCAAATGATTAAAGGACTCCTCCGAAAAGGTTTCGCCTACGAGAAAGATGGTTCTATTTATTTTGATGTTTCAAAATTTCCTGATTATGGAAAACTTTCAAAAATCAATCTTAAAGAGCTCAAGCCAGGGCTTCGCATTGATTCTGATGAATACGAAAAAGAAAGCATCCATGACTTTGCTTTATGGAAGAAAAACAAGGAAAAAGAACCTTACTGGGACATGGGCCTTGGACATGGACGTCCAGGGTGGCATATTGAATGCTCTGCTATGAGCGCAAAATATCTGGGTGAAACATTTGATATTCACTGCGGAGGAGTTGACAATATTTTTCCCCATCATGAGAATGAAATCGCACAATCTGAAGCTTTTTTTGGGAAAAAATTTGTGAATTATTGGCTTCACTGTCATCATCTCATTGTGGATGGGGAAAAAATGTCCAAGTCGAAAGGAAATTTCTTTACTTTGCGCGACCTCCTGGAAAAGAAGTCCGACGTCCTTGCATTAAGATTTCTTCTTCTTTCAACTCATTACCGGAAGATGCTTAATTTTACTTTTGAAGGCTTGAATCAGGCTCAAGCATCTCTACACCGTATCCAGGATTTTCTTTATGAGCTCCAGAACCGTTCCTTTCCAGAAGGCAAAAATAAAGAAGTTCATCTCATCATTAAAGAAATGAAACAAAGCTTCTTTTCTGGCCTTAGTGAAGACCTGAATATATCGCAGGCAATTACAGCCGTGTTCAAGATGATAAAGAAATCAAACATTTTGATGGAAAGGGAAAAAATATTCCAACAAGATGCCAGGAATCTAATAGTTGCCATTAAAGATGTTAATAAGGTTTTGGCAGTCCTGCCTGAAGCAAAGGATAAAAGATTACCAGAAAAAATTATGAAAAAAATACAAGAGAGGCAGAAGGCTCGTTCTGAAAAAAATTATGAACTTGCTGACCGCATTAGAGACGAATTACTTAAACAAGGAATAGTCTTGGAAGATACTAAAGATGGAATTAGGTGGAAAATTATAAAGAATTCCCATTGATTTGAACTTAATGTATTTTAAATCCAACTTAAGCTCTTATAGGATCCATGGAACATAAAATAAAAACTTCTCATGAGCTTGGAAAATCCGGCGAGTCAGTGGCTTTAGCATATCTAAAAAAGAAAAAATACCATATTTTAAAAAAAGGATTTCGCCTGTTTCGTGGAGAAATTGATATTATAGCTTATGACAGAAGCACATTAGTCTTTATTGAAGTAAAAACAAGGCGAAGTACACATTTCGGTCTCCCTGAAGAATCAGTGACCCACTCAAAACAGCAGCAAATCAAAAAAATAGCTCAAGGGTTTCTAACTTTGAACAATTTGAATGATGTTGAATGCCGCTTCGATGTACTCTCTTTATTATTTGATGGAAACAATGGCTACTTGCTAAAGCATATAAAAAATGCCTTTTAAGAATATTTTGATGTATTTTGAACAGAAATTTAATCTGAGGGTTTTTGCTTTAAAAAACGGTCAAAGAACTCTCCAGCAGTTTTATAAACCTTTAACCAGTTTTCATGACGCAAGAATCCGTGTACTTCATCTGGAATAATAAGAAGTTCCACGTGTGCTTTCCCGATTTTTCGCAGCCGTTCTACCATATCTGTTGTCTGTATGAAATCTACATTACGATCGTCATCCCCATGGATAAATAAAACTGGCGAAGTCCAAAAATAAGCAGCAGCCACAGGCGATGACCTGTAAGACAAGCTCATCATCTGTTCGCCAGAAATATCCCAGCCGCCTCCATTTCTTCGCCTCCCTCTCAATGACCAGTCATGAACCCCATGAAGGTCTACTCCGGCTGCAAAAAGCTCTGAGTCCCGCGCAAGGCCCAATGCAGTAAGATAACCTCCATAAGAACCTCCCCATAATCCAATCTTATTCGGATCTACTTCCTTGCGCTTTTGTAAATACCTTCCAGCAGCCACAATATCCTGGTATTCAGAAGCGCCTCTCGGACCTTGATTTGGTGCTGTCCGGAAATCATAACCATATCCGATTCCAGAGCGAAAATTAACAGAAAGTACTACATATCCCTTTGAGGCCAAATACTGGTTCATGGCATAGGCATTATGGTAATATCCCCTCATATGCCATCCAAGAAGCATCTGGCGCATCGGCCCACCATGCATGAAAATAACAGCAGGACAGTTATCACCTGGCTTAGCTCCTTTGGGAAGAAACAGTTGTCCATGAATATCCCATCCATCAGGTGCTTGGAATACTACTTGCTGGGGAGATGTTAGATTTTTTGATGAAAAAACATCGGGAATCATCTCAGGGGCAATAAGCCGCTTTCCCTTTCCATTTAGATTCATGATAGCAGGACAAGCCGGCTGAAAAGCTGTAGAACACAAAAATACTACATCTTTGCTTTCAGAAGTCAAAACTGGTGCCCATTCTATTCCTTCTCCAGAAGTTAAAGGCATAAGCTCCTTTCCAGTAACAGGGACTGTCCACAGATGTCTTCTGTCAATATCACCAGAGTTTGAGCTGATGATCAGGGTTTTACCACCTACAGAAAGGGAACTGTCTTCTACTTCAAAATCCCCTGGGGTCAGGCAAATTAATTTTCTTTCCTTTAAAGAGTAATTATAAACATGCATCCATTTCTCATGCTCTGAATAAAACACAAGATTGCCATTGGCTGCCCACCTCAAAGTATGTGTTGGATAATACTGTGAAAATCCACCTGTCTTGTTAGGACATTTCCAGACTTCCTTGGCTTTTCCCCCTTCCACATCAGCCACCATGATGGAAAAAATCTGCCCTTCTCTAAAAGACACAGAAGTCAATCCAGGGAAACGAATGAATGCAATATACTTCCCGCAAGGAGACCACACAGGATATCCATCTCTTTCAACAGAAGGCGAAATCCATGATATTGCGTTTTTTTCGAAATCATAGACTCCTATGAAACTATGGTCTTCTCTTGAACTGACAAACGCCAAACAAGTACCATCAGGGGACCACACATAAGAGCCATTTCGCCCCCGTGCTTTAAAAACGAGTTTTGGCTTGGCATCTTTTTCTAAGCTGCAAACATAGATCCTTCCACTCAAATTATAAACTACCTTATTTTCTTTAGGAGAAGGTACAGGATGATTGCCTTCTCCAATACGCCAAGGAATACCTCCGTCGACACGAATAGCATAGATGGCTTGCTCAACACCTTCAGGATTGGATGTAGGATTTGGATACTCTCCTTCCCTGTTTGCTGCTCCTCCCTTTGTATAAAAAATAATCGTCCCATCAAAATTAAAGGCCAATTGCCCCAATTCTTGCCCATCATCTACTGAATATTGTGTTAATTTCCTTGCCTTGTATTGAGGCCCTTCTGCCGCCCAGATGTTTCTCTCCCCTTTCAAGTTAAATATCCACGCAACACAATCCCCAGCAGGAGAGGCAACCAGGTTTGAAGGAAATGCATAGCTCATGATTTCTTCTAATGTGAGCGAATGAGCATTTGCAAACCCACAAGTAAAAGCCACAAGAATAACCACAATAAAAAGCGGTATCATCTTATAATTTAATAAGCATTTATTCATGATGCCCTCCTTTAATTCTTAATAGAATTCATTATAGTAGTATACTTTTTTAATTTTAAAACAACAATTTATAAAGTAAGCATTTTTTTTCCGTGACAGAATGAAAGGACTAAGACCCGGGGATGGCTGAAGCGACCTACGAAAATTTAGCCTTCCTTAGCCGACCCCGATAGAATCCGGCTCAGCCGGACGGCCGAGGATGTCTGAGTAGGATAATTATTTAATTCTGTTAGGAATCTTTTTTTTATGAATGGAGTTGATTCGTATTACTTCAGATTTATCTTTTGATTCTACTAAAAGTTCTTTAATTGTCTTATTAAGCACAGGGTGAATGGTATTTGCAGATATTTCCTTGAATGGAACAAGGACAAAGTTTCTTCTCTCAAGTTTAGGATGTGGAATTTCAAGATCTTTTGTCAGAATAATGGTTTTTTCAGCAAGAAGAATGTCAATATCAATGAGGCGCGGCCCATTTTGGTAGCTTGGCTTCCTTCCCATCTTTCGTTCAATGTCTTTAACTGAATACAAAAGTTCTAAGGGGGTCTTATCTGTTTCTGCTTCCAGAACAAGGTTAAAAAACCATGGCTGTGAAGTCACGTTAACTGGCTGTGTTTCATAAAGTGATGACACTTTGGAAATTGCAAGTCCATCGTCCTTTAATAGCATGATGGCCTGAATAAGATTTTTTTCCCTGTCTCCAAGGTTACTTCCTAAACTTAAAAAGCACTTCATGGGAATCACATAGTTATATCTTGCTTTATTACTTGAATTACCATATGGAATAATTTCAAAAAAAGAAAATCCGCTCTATTAAACTTCTAATAGACCGAACTGTTTCAACATCTTTAAAACTGCAAAAGTAACCCAGAGCTGGTCTTCCAATGTTGATTTCTCAAAGCCTGCTTGCCAAAATCCATGTGAATTCTGTCTGCCTTGAACCCATTTTAAGGCATTTTGTATGTTTTCATTTTCAACACTAAAACCGATTTTTGAAACGGAATCAAGACTGCTTAAAATATTCGTTGCCCAAAATGGATAGGTAATTTCTTCCCAAAACATAGAATTATATCTATTATCATATCCATCAGCTTTGAAAAATCCTCTTATAAGCAACTCTCCTGCCTCCCATGCTTCTCTGCTTTTTTTCCATTGGGGACAAGCCGCTAAAGCCCGCAACACCATTCCAGTCACTAATAGAGAAGATTTTTTTGAATAATCCGGCTTAATGGGCTTTAATTTTAGTTGAGCTTTAGGAGTGTAACGTTTCTTGAGTTCTTCTTTATCGATTGTTCTGCAAGGAATTGCCCAACCTCCATCTTTCTGCCTGTTTTTGATAATCCACTGGAAACCTTTCTGAGTTCTTTTATCTTTATGAAGGTCAAAGAAACATAAAATTTCGAGAATCAAAGCATGGTATGTAGGAGCATATTCATTCAAATAAGCTCCACGAAAATCCCCTTCTTCTGTTTGAGTTGAAAACAGGAAATCAATGGCTTTTTGGATTCCTTCATCCTCCAATGTGCATCCATAATGATATAGTTTAAAAACATTTCTTAGTGTATCAATAATATAGTATGTCTTTTCCCACTCTGGAGGCCCACAGTATTTCTTCTTACACCATCCACCATTAGGCTTCTGGTCTTCCAGTATTCTGATGCGTAATGCGTATTTTTTGAGGTTTTTGCGTTCTCTATCGACCGGTACCTCAAGTATATCTTTTTTTAGCCAATAAAGAATTGGAAGGCTTCCTCTCGCTAAAAGAAATTCTATAGGTTTATTTGCGTTAAAATTCATCTGTCTCTCAATTCCAACTATTTTTTTGGGTTTAAAATAATGCATAAAAACTCAAATGGCTCTTCAAACGGGTTCTTGAACTGGTGATATTCATTTGCTTTAACAAAAAGACTCTGGCCTTCAGTAACAAGTGTCTCTTCCTTTTTTTCGTTTACAACCATCCCATTTCCTTTTTGTATTTTTAC
>DAOUSP010000130.1 GCA_030627155.1 Candidatus Aminicenantota bacterium | reverse complement strand
TTGGATAGAGAACAATCCAGAGAAAAAATATAAGCATTCCAAAGGAAGATATTAAAAGGTGGATTGATAATTTTGGGGGAAACGAGTGACTTTTAACCATATAGTAGGACAATATTAAAAGGGCGAGGATTCCTATCCATATGAGATTTGGGGGCCAGTGAGGATTCTCTATTTTTAAGTAAGATGGCAATAGATTCGGCAAGAAAAAGTGAAGGTTGCTTAATTTGAGAAAGATTTCTCCAGCGCGGTCTATTTCTCCAAAGGTTGTCAGCTGATAAAGAGCTAAGGGATGTTTTATAAGAATGATAACGAAAAGGTAGCTCAAAAAAGCAGCAATGGCAAAGATGTAGGAAAATATTTTTTTTGCATTGTAAGCAAGAAAATAGCCGAGAAAAATTGCGAGTCCCCAGGATACAGCAACCAGAGGCCTGGCCTGAGGAGCATATCCTGCACGCTGTGTCAGAAGGGCAGAGTTTAGGACATAGGGTGCGGTTATAAAAAGAAGAAGTAGAAAATCTTTGGGTTTTCTTTTCAGCATTTGAAAGAACCCAATAAAAGCAAAAAAATAAACAGGAGAATAGAAAAGAAGCCCATCTCTCTGGTCAAAGAAATATCCAGCTAAAGTTTCCAACCTGTACCGTAGAGGAATGTCAAAAACAATGGATTTCAAATACTCCATTGATTCTGAAAAAGCCATTGCACCCCTCCAGGATATAGAAGAAAGTGAAAAAGAACCATACAGCTTGAATTGAAAGAAAAAATATGCAAGGCCTAAAACGATAGCAGGAGCAAAAAAATAAAAAGCATTCCATCTGAGTTTATGTTGCTTGAAGAGACTCCATATGCTGTAAATAAACAGAGGGCCCATGATGAAGATGTATTTCAACGCATGAAACCAGATCATGGAAGAGAGAAGTACGCCAATGATGATAAGAGTAAAGGGAGAGAGCGATTTTGAAAAACGTAAAATCCTGAAAATAGCCAATGAAAAAAGAGCAACGATAATTTCCGGATACACATGGATGGAATAGAAAATAACCGGGGAGGTAAAGCTAAAAAGGCACCAAAGAATTAGGGCAAGCTTTTCATTTTTCCATTCACTTCGGGCGAAAAGGAAGAGTTGTATCCCAAGCAGAGCTCCGAAAATGCTCATGCCTAAGCGAATGATGAAATAGAAAACCTTTCCTTTAAAAATAGAACCAAGAGCATAAAAAGGAAGGAGAAGGATAGAGACTCCAGGAGAATGAAAGGAGTATTTATTGTTTGTGCCAGGGGCTATGTGAGGTTTGATGGTTACATATGGAGGCATGAATTGTCTGTATTCTTTTTCAGCGTAATTGTTTGCTAAATTAAAATCCCCGTCCTTTAAGATACTGTGAGTTATTAAAAGATAATGGGGTTCATCTCCAGAAAAATTGATATCAGAAGTGAGCATGAAAGCAGAGCCCGTATTGTATACAGCGATTGCAATCAAAAAAAGAAGAACCAATTTTTTTTTCAGTGGAAGCAAAGAGAACTTTTGGAAAAGATTTGGGAGCTTAATTGGATTCTCTTTCCAAATAAGATATAGATTAGCCACTTTGAGATAGAGAATCGCAGCAAGCAAAGCAAGCAAGAACAGTTTTAGGCGTGAGATGAAATCATCAGAGGTAAAATAATAGGAAAGGGCAAAAGGAGATAGACCAAGGAAGGCAAGGGGTATCCAGCTCCAAAAGTCCTGCCATAGAGCTTTAGGGTATGAAACCTGGAATAGTTTTGAGATGAGTTTTGAATAAAGCAGCCAAAGTCCAAGGAGAAGAAAAAAAATAATGACAGAAGAACCAATGAATGATAAAACGCTAATGCGGAGGGAATGGTTCTCAATGGTGAATTCAGGGGCTTGTTGTAGAAGATGGAAAAAATAGCTGCAGGGCAAAGAGATTGCAATGAAAAAGATTATTCCTATGAAATACTGGAATTTTTTCATTCGAAATGACTATTATTAAAAACTATGGGAATTGTCAAGAAGAACATGCTTGCCTTTTTTGAACTTAACTATTGAATTTTCCGTATATTAGATAAACAGAACAATGCTATCGCAGAACCCAACGGAGGTTCAAAAATTTTAGGAATCAGATTAAAACGAATAAAAAAAGAAATCATGATTCCAATCAGAGTCAGGAGGTTTTAAATGAGACAGAAAAATTTTATAATTTTTGCATTGATTTTATTTTTTGGCTTTTCTTCTTTATGCATAGCAGACGACACCATTTCACTTTCTTTAGAAGATTGTATTATTGAAGCCTTGAAAAGCAACTTGAAAGTTGCTGTTGAAATGTACAACCCTGAACTTGCGGATGTCAACCTCACCCGAGCCAAAGAGATATTTATGCCTCGATTCGATTTAACTTACGGCTCGCGCCAAACAGAGGAACCTTCTTATTGGTGGATTCAAGGTGCTGAAACAGTTGTCAGTGAATATAGCGATTATTCTTTGTCTCTGGTTCAGCAAATACCTACAGGAGGGAACTTATCATTGAGCTTAAGCAGTTATAAATCCGATACGAACCAGGGCTTCCAATTAATCAATCCCCGGTATGGAAGCACTCTTCAATTCAATTTTACTCAGCCTCTCTTGAGGGATTTCGGCTTTAAAGTCAGCCGTAAGGAAATCATTATTGCCCAGAACAACCTGGATATTTCTCAAAACCAGTTTAAATCAGTATTGATGAATACCATTTTTAGTGTCCAGGAAGCATATTGGAATCTTGTATTTGCAATCGAAAATTTTAAAGTGAAGCAGCAGTCTTTACAGCTTGCAAAAGACCTCCTGGCGAAGAATAAGAAAGAAGTTGAAGTTGGGAAGTTGGCACCTATAGAAATCCTGAATGCAGAGACTGTTGTTGCGTCGCGCGAGGCAGATATTCTTCAGGCTGAAGCTCTCATAAAGAAAAGCGAAGATTTAATAAAAAATATCTTGAATCTTCCTGAAGAAGATGGAATCGATACAAAAGAAATAGTGCCAGTCGATAAACCGGAATTTATAGAGGTAAAAATTTCTCTTGAAGAAGCCATACAACAAGCCAGGGCTTACAGGCCAGAATTAATGATTCAGAGGAAAAGCATTGAAAGCAAAGAATTGAATTTAAGTGTGGCCAAGAATCAGATGCTCCCTGGCCTGAATCTTAATCTTTCTTACTGGAGCCCAGGAATTTCAGGAGATAGGTTGCTTTATCTGGATAACAACCCTTTCTTGGGGATTATCATTGGGAAAGAGAAGGGCAGCGCGAATGACTCTCTTCGGGATGCCTTTAAGATTCTTTATAAAAACTGGTCTGTTAGTTTGACCCTTTCTATCCCAGTTAGCACTGTGCTGACAAGGGCTGATTATGTGAAAGCAAGGATGGAGCTCGAGAAGAGTCAAATTGAACTAAAGGATGCCGAGAAGCAGATACTTTTAGAAGTAAAAGATGCTGTTCGAGAAATAGAAACCAACGCCAAGATAGTTGAAGCGTATAAACTGGCCCGGGAGTTTGCTGAAAAACGCCTGGAAGCTGAGGAGAAAAAACTGATGGTTGGATTGACAACTAATTATTTTGTCCTTCAATATCAAGAAGAATTGGCAACAGCCAGATCTCAAGAGATTAAAGCACTTGTAGATTATAATCTTGCTTTAGCTAAATTGGAGAAAGCCCTCGGTATGAGCCTGGTAAAGAGAAATATAAAAATGCGATGAAGTAGTGAGGAGTGAAGAGTAAGGAGTGAAGAGGGGGAGGGGGGAGAAATCAGGAATTAATTATATTCAGGATATGGAGTTGTTTGTGGGAAATATGATAATATAATTGCAATGGAAATTTCAGTAGTCATTATAACCTATAACGAGGAAAAAAGACTTGAAGGGGCTTTGGAGAGTATTGCGGATATAGCATCTGAAATAATTATTGTGGATGCCTTTAGCCAGGACAATACCCTTAAAGTCGCAAAGAAACACACGCCTCATGTGTTCCAGCGCAAATGGACAAACTTTTCAGACCAGAAGAATTTTGCAAACAGCAAGGCATCCTTTCCCTGGATCCTTTCTTTGGATGCAGATGAAAGGCTTTCCCCTGAACTTCGGGAAGAAATCCTCGGCCTTAAGAAGAGTAAGCCCGAATGTGCTGCTTTCTCTATGCCAAGGCAAGTGTTCTACTTTGGGAGATGGATTCGTCATTCTGGCTGGTATCCTGACCGAAAAGTTCGGCTATTCCGCAAGGATAAGGCCTTCTGGGAGGGAGAGTATATACACGAGAGGTTAGTTGTTGATGGCAAGATACAAAAGTTAAAAGGGGTCATCCATCATTTGACTTATGGAAATATTAGAGACCATGTTGAGCGAATCAACAGGTTTTCTGACCTTGGAGCGCAGAAGCTCTATGCCCAAAAGAAGAAATGCCGTTGGTTCCATCTTGTTTTCCTTCCCTGTTTCAGATTCATGAAATCCTTTTTCCTGCGTGCTGGCTTTCTGGATGGATATGCCGGATTTGTTATCGCTGTTTTTCATGGATACGCCGTATTTATTCGATATACAAAATTGAGAGAAATCTGGAAAAAAGGAGAGAGAATTGAGCCTTTTCCAAATTGATGCTGGAAAAGAATGGAGAGGCGGACAGCGGCAGTCATTTTTCCTTGCCCAAGAGCTGAAGCGGC
>DAOUSP010000078.1 GCA_030627155.1 Candidatus Aminicenantota bacterium | reverse complement strand
ATGGAGAAATAGTATTCTGCATTTTTTGTTTGATTTTAATTATATAAGTTTATCCATTATTTATATCAAAGGAAAAAAATGATGTCAAAAAAATATAGCTGATGAGAGGCTCAGATGATAGCCATTAACTCAAAATAAGGAGCATTAATCATGCTTTCTTGCCGGAAATTTTCATCTATTGGAGGACGGTTTCTTGGAGTGATGGAAAGCAAAGCCATAAACAAGCCTTTTAGCGATTGAGTCGATGAAAGATATATCAAGGAAAAAATATTCCTTTTTTGTTAAAATAACTACTCTAATTAGATTATTTAAATGAGTATTCTTTATGTTTTATTTTGAAAATATTTCATAATCGATAAGGAGTTTTGAATGGCAGTTTTAAGAAAGTTTAAAGCATTAAGACCCAGAAAGGGATTAGAAAAACAAGTGGCATCTTATCCTTATGACGTTTTAAACAGTGAAGAAGCAAGAGAGCTTGCAAAGGATAATCCATATTCTTTCTTACACGTAGTAAAACCTGAAATAGATTTGCCAAAAGGGACAGACCTCTATTCTCAAGCTGTTTATGAAAAAGCTAAAGAAAATATAAAAAAGTTCATCAAAGAAGGCATATTGATACAGGAAAATGCGCCTAAATTGTATATCTACAGGCAGGTTATGGATAGAAAGGAACAATACGGAATGGTTGGTTGTGTGTCTGCTGAGGAATATGACAGGGATCTGATAAAGAAGCATGAGCACACGCGCAGAGCCAAGGAAGAAGACAGGATGAAACACATCGAAATGACCAATGTCCATGCCGGGCCTGTATTTTTGACATATAAGGCAAAAGACACTATAGATAATCTTGTTGCAGATGTGGTGAAAAATGAGCCCGTTTATGATTTTGTTGCCTCTGATGGCATCCAGCACACGGTTTGGGTAATCGAGGATGATACTTTAAGCGATAAAATAATAGAAGAATTTAAAAAACTCGACTGCCTCTATGTGGCAGATGGTCATCATAGGTCGGCTTCTGCTGCCCGGATTGCCAGGAAGAAGAAAGAGGCAAATCCAAACCATACAGGCGATGAAGAATATAACTATTTCTTGGCCGTTCTTTTCCCCCACAACCAGCTCCATATAATGGACTATAATAGAGTCTTAAAAAGTCTGAACGGCCACACAGAAGAAGAATTGTTTGAAGCCCTCGATAAAATATTTACAGTGGAGAAAATCAGAGGCGAGAAGTACAAGCCGAAGAAAAAGGGCGAAGTCGGAATGTATTTTGATGAGCAGTGGTATAAATTAACAATGAGACCTGAGAAAGTAGATATTACTGATCCAGTCAACAGCCTGGATACTGCGTTTCTTCAAAATAATCTACTCCGGCCGTTTTTTGGCATAGAGGACCCCCGCACAAGTGATGAAATCGATTTCATCGGAGGAATAAGAGGATTGGATGAGCTCGAAAGATTGGTTGACAGCGAAAAATTCAAGGTGGCTTTTGCAATCTATCCAACATCCATCCAAGAGCTTATGGCAATTGCAGACTCAGGACGAGTGATGCCTCCTAAGTCAACGTGGTTTGAACCAAAATTAAGAAGCGGACTCTTGGTGCATCCGCTGGAATAATGAAGCTTAATTTTTATGCGCAAGGACAAAAAATGCAAATCATTACCTAGAAATAACTGGGACAAGATCCTTAATTATTAGAATTAAGGTCATGTCCCATATTTTAAAAATAAGGAGGGTTAAGTGAAAATATTAAATAATCTTTGTGGACACAGACAGATTATCTGTTTGTGTGTTTTTCTTATGGTGATGCTTTTCATGGGTATTGGATATTCGGAAAAGCAAAAAGATGAAAAAATAGTGAAACCGCCAGTTGCAGAAAAAATAAAGAAAGAATTGACAATTCATGGTCATACACGAGTGGACAATTATTACTGGCTGAATGAGCGAGAAAACCCTAAAGTAATTGATTATTTAAAGGCAGAAAACGAATACACAAATGCTGTCATGAAGCACACCGAGGATTTACAGAAGGTTCTTTTTGATGAAATCGTGGGAAGGATTAAACAGACAGATATGTCTGTTCCTTTTAGGTCAGAAGGATATTACTACTATACTCGCTATAAGAAAGGCCAAGAATATCCTTTATACTGCCGTAGAAAAGGGAGCATGGTTGCACAAGAAGAAATAATGTTGAATGTAAATGAAATGGCCAAAGGCCACAGCTTTTATAATGTTACAGGCGTAAACGTAAGCACAAATAATAACCTCGTAGCTTTTGGAGTTGATACGATCAGCCGAAGGAAATACACGATTCATTTCAAAGACTTAACTACAGGTGAAATACTAAAAGATGAGGTTCCAAATACATCTGGACGGCCAGTATGGGCAAACGATAATAAGACAGTATTCTATGCAGTTAAAGATGAGACACTTCGTCCTTGTAAGATATATAAGCATGTTCTTGGAGAAAATGTTTCGAACGATAAGGAAATCTATCATGAAGAAGATGTGACATTTAATACTCATGTGAGAAAATCAAAATCAAAGAAATATCTGTTCATTCTTTCGACAAGCACACTTTCAACAGAATACCGATTTCTTGATGCGAATGAACCTGAGGGTGAGTTTAAAGTCCTACAACCAAGAGAAAAGGATTTAGAGTATAATGTGGCACATTTCAAGGACGATTTTTATATTATGACAAACTATAAAGCGAAGAATTTCAGATTGATGAAGACACCCGTCAATAAAACACTTAAAGAGAATTGGGTTGAAGTTATCCCTCACAGGGAAGATGTTTTGCTTGAGCAGTTTGAGATTTTCAATGACTTCCTTGTTCTAAATGAACGTAAAGATGGATTGACCAATCTCCGGATAATCAGGTGGGATGATAGCTCAAGCCATTATCTTGATTTCGGAGAAGAAACTTATACGGCATATATTTCTACTAACCCTGAATTTGACACAAACTTGCTTCGTTTTGGTTATAGTTCTCTTACAACACCGAATTCAACTTTTGATTACAACATGGAAACAAGGGAAAAGAAACTTTTAAAGCAGCAGGAAGTGCTTGGAGATTTCGATCCTGCAAATTATCATGCAGAAAGACTCTATGCAACAGCTAAAGATGGTGTAAAGGTGCCGATATCCCTGGTGTATAGAAAAGGGCTCGAAAAAAACGGAAAGAACCCTCTTCTGCTTTATGGATATGGTTCTTATGGCAATAGCATGAATCCCTCTTTTAGCTCTGTTCGGTTAAGTCTACTCGACCGTGGTTTTGTTTATGCGATAGCTCATATACGCGGCGGGCAGGAGTTGGGACGTTCCTGGTATGAAGATGGAAAATTACTTAAAAAGAAAAACACTTTCACAGATTTCATTGCTTGTGCCGAGCATCTGATAGAAGAAAAATTCACAAATCCTGAAAAACTATTTGCTATGGGCGGAAGCGCTGGAGGCCTGTTGATGGGAGCAGTTGTAAACATGAGGCCGGACCTGTTTAAAGGTGTCATAGCAGCAGTCCCCTGGGTAGATGTAGTTACTACTATGCTGGATGATAGTATTCCACTCACAACAAGTGAATATGATGAATGGGGTAATCCTGCAAATAAAGAATATTATGATTACATGCTCTCTTATTCTCCATACGACCAGGTTGAGGCCAAGGATTATCCAGCAATGTTTGTAACCACAGGACTTCACGATTCTCAGGTCCAGTACTGGGAGCCGGCAAAATGGGTGGCAAAGCTCAGAGCAATGAAAACAGATAATAATATTCTGCTACTTCATACGAATATGGAAGCAGGACACGGTGGGGCTTCAGGCCGTTTTAAACGCTATAAAATAACGGCAATGGAGTATGCTTTTATGCTCGATTTGGCCGGAATAAGAAAATAAAATAAGGGATAAATTCTATCTGAGGGTTATATTTTCTTGAGTTTTTCTATGTCTGCGATATCTTGAGCACGGCCGGTTGCTTTCTTGTTTTTTATCAAATCAGATTTTGAGATAAAATTTGTAGGAATATTCCCGTATTTTCCCACTGTGCGGTTATTCCATGCCCCCTTAAAGCTGACTCCGCTTATCGAAGTAATAATATCTATTCGCAATGGGGCATTGCCCAATTGAATTATCTGGTCCGACTTTAGAAAATCGTCCTTTGTTATCCCCACATTTTTAAATCCGAACTTCTCCAAAACATTAAGCATCTTATCTGCATTATCAGTTGAGGCCTCTACGAAAAAGTCTATATCCTTCGTGAATCGTGGTTCTGCATAGAAGCTATAAGCAAATCCTCCAACGATGAGATAACGAACCTTATGTTCGTTTAACAATGCGATAAATTCTTTGAAATCTTTTTCGGCTCTCATTTTTAAAGTCGTAATACAATTCCCTTAAATATTGAAGTATATCGAGTTTTTCCTCAGGTGTGCAGGATTTCCAATATTCGATATCTAATCTTTCCGCATCCTTAAAAGCGATTTTTCTAGTTATTTTCTCCACAACTAAATTATATCAGAATCATAGGAAAGTAAAAACATAAATTGTAATGAATAGCTATAGCTATGTTCAGTGACATAGTTTTACATTTTTTTGATATTTCATATTCTGGATTTTATATAATTTAATCAAGGGATAAGATAACATAATAATGTGATGCACCTCCTTCGGGAGTCTGCGGCTGCCTTCGGGAAATTCTTAACGGGCCGATGGGGTAGCGTTCGGTATAAGATTAAGGGGACGAGACCTGATGTTAGAGTATATGCGGACCTCATATGAATGAAGGGTACGGATAGAAGAATGGTTCACAAGACCGAGGGCTGAAGAAATAAAAGAGAAGAAAAGAAAGGAGGCGCTAAAGAAAGCATTTACATCACATCATCATAGAAGGTAGTTTTTATGAATAATTCAGGCTAAATAGTGCCTATTAATAGGAATACAAACATTGTCAATCCCAATGCAAGCATGAAGAGGCCTGTAATCAGGTGAAATTTCGGTAAATTTTCCTGGCGCCACATTTCCACACGTGCTGTGGTTGTGAGTCCAAACCCTACTCCTAAAGTGATTATTACAAATGGCAGAATGAATATGGTGTTGTAAAGGAATAGAAGCCAAAGCGCCTGCATCCTTGTTACTGTATCGCCGAGCATCCCGATAATCACTACATAAGGGCCAGAAGTACATGGGAGAAGAAAGAGACTGATAAGCAGTCCTACAAAAAAAGCCCCTGGAATAGAGACAATATTAGACGTGAGTCGTTTGAGTTTTGGTTGCCAGGATTGTGGCACTTCCATGCTAAACTTATCCACATGCTTTAGACTTTCTCTCAGATTTAATAACCCCATTAAAACAGCAAGAATAGTGACAGCAATATAAATATAGTGCTGGATTCCTGCGACCTGTACAGCAGAAAAAAGCCCCAGTCCCATAAGAAAGTATGAGATGAAGCAGGCCAACGTGAAAGCAAAGCCAGCTCCTAATACCGAGGTCCTTTTTCTCTTTGAGACCAATAACATTGTGCCCAAAAGAAGCACCAACACTGCACAGGCGCATGGATTTATAGAGTCAACAACTGCTGCACTGATTACAGCCGGAAGAGCAATTTTTTTCTTGAGGTTTCTTGTGTAGTTTTCTTCTTGAAGACGGCTCATGGGGGATGGGATTTCAGCCCTTAAAGAGGCGCGCACCGCTTCTTCGATTTTTCTTTGAATTACCCGACTGCTTCCCTGGAAAGCATTCTCGCCTATAAAGACTGCTGGTGTCCCTTTTTTGATTATGTCTTTTGCTTCATAAGCCCTGGCTAAATTCATAAGCAGGACCGCATTTCCTGGCTCATGAATCTCGTATGCCTTGATGAATACAGGATAATTGGGCTTTATCCTTTTCTGCAGGAAGTCATTGACCTTTGCACATTCTGGACACCCCTTTTCAAAAAAGAAAAGGAGTTCTACAGAAAAGGCAGAAGCACTTGAAAATAATACTAATATAGTGGACAGGAAAAACAGGTGGAAAATACGGGGTTTTCTCATTGTCATGCCTTGTTAGGGGTTACGACTTTCCAGAGACAAGAAATTTCT
>DAOUSP010000079.1 GCA_030627155.1 Candidatus Aminicenantota bacterium | reverse complement strand
GAGGAAATTGTTCAAAAAGCCTTAACATTCAAAACAGCACAGCATATAGAGGAATACCTTCTTGAGCAAATCCTCGTGAAATATCCAAAAGCATTTCTTATAAGCAAAAACAATTAGTTTTTTGAATTTCGTCCGTAATCATCTTGAAGGCGAACAATATCGGATTCATCGGGTTTGCCTATCCAAATTTCCATGATGCGTACAGGTTTTTGGTTTACACAACGTAAGCGGTGAATCGTTTTTTTTGGGACAAATATTTCTTCGTTTTCATTGGGTTCCCAGGTTTTATTGCCTACTGTTACTTCAAGGCCTTTATCCAAGACAACCCAAAATTCACTCCGGTGAATATGATATTGTAAAGACAAAGAAGCTCTGGGGTTGACAGTGATAATCTTAATGCTTTTTGCTTGTTTGTAAGGAAATGACCTGAATTTTCCCCATGGTCGAATATCTTCGAAAATTCCTTCTCTAAATATTTCGATATCCTTTTCCATTTTTTTATGTGTATTTGAGAAGAGTTATTTTAGATTTAAAAAACTTCCTTATGAATCCAAATTATATTTAATTCAACCAACCGAAATTAAAAGGGGATATCCTCATCTTCTTCCTTTTCTATATCTACGGAGGAGTTTGCATCAGAAGTATTTTCAGCGGCTTCTGGCTCTTGGTAAAAGTCTTCCTTACCTTGGTCTTCCCTCTTGCCAAGAAAGACAATGTTTTGGGCCTCGATTTCTGTAGTGTAGCGTTTGTTTCCCTCCTTATCTTGCCAGGAGCGTGTGCGTAATTTTCCTTCCAAATAGATTTGTTTTCCCTGGGTCAGGTAATTCTCACAAAACTCAGCCAGTTTACCCCATGCGACAACTCTATGCCATTCTGTGCGGATGTTGCTTTCGTTCGTGCTGGGATTGAAATACTTCTCATTAGTAGCGATTGTAAATCTTGCCACAGCTCTTTCTGTTTGAGGAAGGTATCGAAGCTCTGGCTTACCCCCAAGCCGTCCGATGAGAAGAACTTTGTTGAGGCTGTTAATGTCTCTCATTTTTCACCTGTTAATTCCTTTATTTTTTCTTGAGCGATTTTTGTCTCTTCTTCAAGGGGATATTTACTGATTAGAAGTTTGAAAACAGAGAGAGCTTCTTCCTTTTTATCTAATTCCATAAGACTTATTCCTTTTTTTAGGTATGCAGCTGCTATCTTGTCGCCATAAGGATAGTTAAGAATTAAGTCGTTAAATTGTTCAATTGCCTCCTGGGATTTTTTTTGGCTGAAATAGCATTCGCCAATCCAGTAAAGTGCATTATCTGCAAGAGGGCTTTCGGGAAAGTTGTCCTTGTAAATCTTGAATCCTTCAATAGCTAAGGAGAAATTTCCTTTAAGGTAATCTGATCTGGCCATGTTATAGATTTCTTGAGGAGAAAGGCCGGGAGGAAGAGGAGAAGGCTCTTGACTTTCCGCCTGTGCCTTGGCAGTTTCTTCTTCTGGCTGCTTTTCTTGAGGAATCGTTTCCTCCTGTTCTGATTTCTCTAAGGACGGAAGAGGTGTTTTTTTTAATTCTAAAAGTTCTTCAGATATTTTCATCAAATTCTGGTTCAATGTTTCTAATTTTTCAAGGAGGATTTGATATTGGGTAGGGATTTTCTTTTGGTCTTCCTTGATGCTTGCTTGATCGGATTGAAACTGCCTGCTAAGAATAAGCAATTCTTTGATGTCTTGTTTAAGTTGTTGGATTTCTTCACTATTTCTGTCGATTTTCTTATCAAGTTGCAGGATTTGTTGCTTTAGAAGCTGGACATCTTTGTAAATGAGTTCGTAAGCCTTTTTGCTTTTATCTAAACTTAGAAGGATACAAGGGAAGATGAGCAGGAGAAATATCCCGCAAGAAAATTTTTTACTCATTAAAGATTAATTATTTTTTGATAATCGTGAATTGTGCTCGTCTGTTCTTCTGCCATGCAATTTCATTGTGCCCGATATCCAAGGGTTGGCTTTTCCCATAGGAAATAATTTTCATACGGTCTGGAGAAATTCCAAGAGATACAAGATAGTCAAGTGTGCTTTTTGCTCTTTTTTCCCCAAGAGAGAGGTTGTATTCTTCGGTTCCTCTTTCGTCGCAGTGCCCTTCGATAAGAACATTAACACTTTCCCATTTTTTTAGCCAAGCAGCATTGGTGACAAGAGTGGGTTTCGCATCATCGCGGATAAAGTATTTGTCGAAGTCAAAATGAATCATTTCAAGGGGTTTCTCGAGGTTGATTTCTTCCAGAGACTTGCGCATGAAAATTTCTTCTTCACTAAGTTCAGGTTCCTTAACGACAGGTGGCTCTACAACTTTCTCGACTTTCGGCTGTTCCTCTACCTGAGGGGGTGGCGGTGGAACTTCTTCAACTTTTTTGCGGCAAGAAATGAAAAACGCAAAAACAAGGATGAATGCTAAAGATAATATAAGAGATTTTTTCATTGGACCTCCTTTTTTACAATCGTTTTCCCATAAATCTTCAGTGTTCCAATTTTATATAACTATTACCTCTCTCTGTCAACTTAATAATCAAAAAAAGATAAATCTTTTTTTGCACAGAGAAAAGGGCTTTTAACGTGACCAATCTGGCAATTTATTCTCTCCCTTGGTTGTCAGGCGCCGCATGTTTGTGCCGTCGTAATCGATTGAATAAAGTTGAACTGTCCCTGTGAGGTTTGAAGAGAAAATGATATGCCTGCCATCTGGAGACCAGCAAGGGGATTCGTTTCGGGCATTGCTCTCTGTGAGCTTGATAATCCGGTTTGTATGGAGATTCAGGACATAAATATCAAATATTTGATTTACCCGGGATATGTATGCAATTCGATCTCCTGTTGGGGCCCAGGAAGGGGCATCATGATAGCTTCCTCCGAAGCTGACTCTCCGGACGTTGGAACCCTCAGCATCCATGATGTAAATTTGTGGAGTTCCTCCTCGGTCTGAGGTAAAAGCGATTTCGCGGCCTGTAGGTGACCAGGTTGGAGCAGTATCGATGGCTTTATTAAAAGTCAATCGTTTTATGTTTTTTCCCTCACTCGTGGCAATATAAATCTCAGAATTACCTTCTTCAATAGTGGAGCAAAATGCTAATTTCTTGCCATCAGGTGAGAAGGCGGGAGCGAAATTAGTCCCTATATCCTGCACTTCAATGAGTTTTCCTTCATAAGGGTTTAAGATATACAAACTGGCTTTGTATTTACGGTATGATGTGTATGCAATTTTTTTCCTGTCCGCAGACCAAGCCGGCATGTAATCTTTCACATTATTGAATGTCAGGCGTGTTTGATTGTGACTGTCGTAGTCCATCATATAAAGTTCATCATTGCCATCTCTATTGGAAACAAAAACAATTTTAGAAGTGAAGATAGAGGGCTCGCCAAAAATTTTCATGATTTCGTCTGACATTTTATGGGCCACCAACCGCAAAAGACTCTTTTCCGCTTGGTATCTTTTCCCAAAAATGAAGCGACCGGCTTTCACGTCATACAGTTTTCCCTCAAAGAGAATATTCTCTCCTTGGTCATTTGAGATTTCCCCGACGAACAAAATTTTTGCCTGAATCGATTCCCAGTCCTTGAAAAATATTTTTTTCGGATTAAGAGGCCTAATGTAGCTGTAGTAACTCTTTGGAAGAAGTGCAAAAACCCTGCTGTATTTTAAATCATCAGTGATGATTTTATGGAGAGCTTCTGCAGCTGTATTGGTTTCGCCATTATTCTCATGAACAATAAAAGGAGGGATGGCTATAGGGATAGCTGGCATCCCTTCCTTGATGCTAAGAACCACCTCTTGTTGGGAGTAAAGGTCTATGCCTGCAAGTAAAAAAAACCCGCACAATAAGAAAAATAATTTTTTTATCATTTAGAATGCTCAAATATCAAATGGATTCCTAAATATTCTTCCTCATATTCTTTTGGAAGAGGAGGAAAAGGAACTGAAGAGTGTATCGCACGAAGGGCGGACAGGTCAAGAGCCCTCATCCCGCTTGACTCTTCGATTTTTATGTCTGAGATCTGGCCTGAACTGTAGATTTTAAAGTAAACAGTTGTATGTAGACCCGCTGTTACTTGTGAGCTCAATTGGGATTTAAACCAGTTGCTTGAGATTTTATCTGCAATCACTTGGAGGTAATATGTGAAAGGGAAATTGGAGAGGCCAATCTGGGAGGAATAAGCAGAGCCAAAGCCGCCGCTTCCAGAGCCACTCCCTATGCCAATCCTTAAACCTGACCCAGAACCCGTTCCTTCTCCAGATCCAGAAGCGGGAGTTTGGCTTTGGGAGCTTTTTTGTGCCTGGGACAGCGGTTTTTGGATGACAGATTTTTTGTTTTCAGGAAGTTTTTTTTCCTTTTTTGGCTTTTCAACCGGGTGCCTTAAGGATGAGGTAGATGCTTGTTGGAATTTTTGAGGGGTTGTCAAATCATTCAGTTTCTCTCTGGAAGGGACCGCTGTCTCAGCAATTTTTTCTTCTCCTCCGCCTCCTCCAGAGGTGCTACCTCCTCCTGAAATGCCTCCTCCCCCGCCAGGGGATGAAATCACATTGACATAGTGAATCATCTTCTTTTGAGATGGCTTGGGAAACTGAGGTGAGATGATTACGAGAATGATAAGGCAGATATGTGCTGCGATAGAGAGTATTATGGCTCTTTTAAGACCAAAGTAATCACTGTTTAGCGATGTCATATTTCTTTATTTTTTCTTGTTTTCGATTGGCGTTATGACAAGTCCTACTGTTTCTACGCCTGCTTTTTTGACTATGTCCAGAATATGAAGTACGAACCCATAGGGAAGGCTCTCGTCTGCGCGTATGAATACAACTCTTTTCTCTTGGCCAAGAAAAAATTCATTTAGCTTTTGTTCTAAAAGAAACTGGTTGATGACAGAATCATTCATATAGATGTATCTGTCATTGGTGACGGTTAATGTCAATCCTTCTTCTGCAGGAGCTGACTCTGTTTCTGCCTGGGGAAGGTTTACGCCGATTCCTGGCTGCATCATGGGAGCGGTCACCATGAAGATAATCAAAAGCACAAGCATTACATCCACCAGGGGAGTAACGTTAATTTCAGAGAGAGATGTTCCCACCTCTCGTCTTGATATAGAATGATATTTAAACGCCATAGAGTCTTTCGGTAATGCTTAAAAATTCAATGGAAAAATCCTCCATTTCTGTAATTTGGTCTTTTATCTTATGGAGGAAATAATTGTAGGCAATAACAGCAGGGACAGCCGCAAAAAGGCCTGCAGCTGTAGCAACAAGTGCCTCGGCAATTCCTGGGGCTACGGTAACGATGCTTGCTGATTTCATGACTCCGATTTGATGAAAAGAGTCCATAATGCCCCAGACTGTGCCAAAGAGGCCAATAAAAGGAGTAACGCTTCCTGTGGTGGCAAGAAAATTCATGAATCTTTCTAACCTGGAAATTTCTCTGTTTGAAGCTTTAATTAGCGCTCGATTCAAGCCCTCGAAATTAGCATCTGTTAGAGAAGGATTAGGATTGGATTTTGATAAATAAGATAATTCCTTGAAACCAGAGAGGAAAAGGCTAGCTAAAGGGCTTGCTTTGTATTTCCTTGCGGCTTCGCTTACTTCGGAAAGGTTTCGGCTTTTCCTGAACACTTTAAGAAACTTTTTAGAGTTCTCGTTTGCGGATTTCAACGTGCTTCTCTTGAAGAAGATTATAGCCCAGGAAAAAACAGAAAAGCCTGCTAAAATGAGAAGAACCAGTTGGACAACGAAGCTCGCTTTTACAATCAGGCTGAAAACACTCATATCATATATACCGCCTGAAAAAAGTAGCATATGACAGGCATATTGTCAACTGAGAACAGCATGATTCAAAGGTTGCTTCACCATGCCCGGGTCTTAATCCCTTAGTCCTGTCATGTAATTTGAGATACATACAGTTGAAGGTGGCAGCATCTCTATTTCCGTGATAGTTAACCTGGATTATTCACGAGTTGAGGTTGCTGCAGATGCGAGGCACAGGGTATGCAGCTGTGGTCGTCCACCGCAAATGTCCTGTAACGAAGCAG
>DAOUSP010000037.1 GCA_030627155.1 Candidatus Aminicenantota bacterium | reverse complement strand
CCAAAGAAAGAAGCCACAAGGAAATTGCTTCTTTCCCTCAAAAATGAAAAAGCAACTCTTGTTCTATATTTGCCTGCGAGAAAACTTCTTTTGTTTTTGCAGCTTATTTCAGAAACTCTCGGGGAAAGGCAGGTTGTTGTTGCACGGGAAATAACCAAAATACATGAGGAATTCATAAGGGGCTTTCCTGAGGATATTGCCAGAAACCTTCCTTCACAAAAACAAAAAGGAGAAGTCACCATCCTAATCGAGGGTGTAAAATAAAAAATTTCTAAAAAGCTCCAACCAGCCGGTTGGGGCTTTTTTTATACTTGGGCAAGAGTAATAGCTCTAACTTCTCTTGTGCCAGCTTTCTTTAAGGCGAGACTGCATTCTTTGATCGTCGCACCTGTCGTATAGACATCATCCACAAGAAGTATAATTTTTCCCTTGAGGGATTCTCCATTTTTCACAGCAAAGGCACCACGAACATTCTTCTTCCTTTCACTTGCTTCCAAGGATGTTTGCGGCGGAATATTTTTCACTCTTATCAACTTCTTCTCGAGGAGTTCAATCCCTTTATATTTGGCTAATTCTTTAGCAAGAATCTGGGCCTGGTTAAAACCCCTTATTTTTTCCCTTTTGGGATGCAGAGGCACAGGTACAATCGCTTCAACATCCCACCATAAATCCATCTCCTTCCCTAAACTCTTATAGGCAAATGCTGCAAGCCCTTTTCCTAAGACACTAAACTTTCGATATTTATAAAGAAGAATAACGTCCTTGAGTTTCCCTTGGTACATGCCGCAGGAACGATGGATTGCAAAGGATGGCCTTTTCTTCAGGCAGTCTGCACAAACATGTGGGCTTCCTGAAGCTTCGAAGAACCGTCCACAAGCAATACAAAAAGATGAACGCCTGGTACGGAGGTTTTCCCAACAATTCCGGCATATTACTTTCTCATGAGGTAATTCCAGCAGTTCTGAACACAATTGACAATAAGACGGGAAAAAAATTAGTTCAGCGAACTTTGCTGCCGAGAAAATCGCGTTTTTTAAAGAAGATATCAAATTGATTCTTCTTCTGCTTTTTGTTGACACTGGATGCAATAAGGTGTCCAGGGAACTGCATCCAGCCTTTTTTTCGAGATTTTATTAGCACACATCTGACAAATGCCATAATTTAAGTTCTCGATTCTCTTTAGTGCCTCATCGATTAGCCGCAATTGTTCTCGCTCGGTTGCGGAAAGACTCAACAGAAATTCCTTAGTGTAGGAACTTTCAGCTTTATCTGCAACATCTTGGGCAATTCCTGTCTCCACTTGTTTGCTTTCCGAATAAAACTCACAGATCTTATTAATAATCTCTTGTTTCTTTTGGAGAAGTCTTTTCTTATACTTATCTTTTTCTTTTTGATTCAACATATCCCCCTATTTGGCATATTGTCTTCCTTTTATAATCGTTAATGCCCGATACAGTTGCTCTAATAGCATGAGCCGACTTAATTCATGAGAAAAGGTCATCTTGGATAAAGACAGAAGGAAGTCGGCTCTTTTCAATATTCTTTCCTCCAAACCCAAGAATCCTCCTACGACGAACGTCACAATTCGGGCCGATTGAAGCGAGGTCTTCTCTAAAAATCTTGCAAATTCCATAGAATCCATCTGCTTTCCTTTATGAAAGAGGCAAATAATATAGTCATTGTTAAAATATTTTTCAAGTCCAGAAGACTCAATCTCCATGATTCTTGACGAATGTTTCTCAGGGATTCCTTTGGCTTCTTTCGTCTGTATCAACTGACATTTATCAAGGCGATTGATTTTTTTTATATATGAATCTATCAAATGCCTTACTTCTTTATCATTCGTTTTTCCTGGCCACAATACCTTGAAAATCATTAATTATGCCTTTAATTTTCCATGACTTTAAAAAAAAATCCACTCTTTATATAAAAGGGTCAATAAAAAATAAAGGCAAACACAAAAAATGTCAACCCATTTTAAAGAAAAATGAAAGAAAAAATTTGCATCGCATCATCATAGAAGTTTTTGTGAATAATCCAGGCTGCTCAATAGGAAATTTTAGGGGCATCTCCCCATAATTTCTCAAGGGAATAATATTCCCGAGCTTTTTTAGAAAAAATATGGACAACAAAATTTCCATAATCCATCAATATCCACTCGGCATTCTCTTTTCCTTCTATACTTAAGGGTTTTACCTTTAACTTTTTTAATTCTTGTTCTATGTTTTCATAGATTGCAATATTCTGCCTGCCCGAATTTCCATTTATAATAATAAAAAAATCTGTAAAAGATGAAATCTCACTGAGTCTCAAGACTACAATGTCTTCTCCCTTTTTCGCTTGACTAGATTTGACCGCAATCTTCACACTCTGTGGGAGGCTTTGTTTAGTCATTTTTTTTGTTATTTCCTTTTCATTACTCATTTTTACCACTTATAAAGGTTATATTCTCGAATGTAGGCTTCTACAGCTGGGGAAACCAAATTTTTTATAAATTTGCCCGTTCTTATCTTTGCACGGATCGCAGAAGATGAAATCTCCAATGCCTGAATTGGCAATAGAAAAATTGTATATAAAGAAAGCTTTAATTCATCCAGCTTCTCATTTCCTGAAACTCCATACGTGTTTTTCATGTATTTCCCATTTAAAACATTCATTGCATCCTCTAAACAATAACCCGGCCTGCTGACAACAATAAAAAAACATTGGGTTAGCACTTCTTCATAATCTTTCCAAGTATCGATTTCCAAAAAGGCATCCACGCCCACAATAAAAAAGATCCGTGCTTTTGGATAGATTTTATTGATTTTGTGTAAAGTTACAATTGAATAAGACTTTCCTTTTTCTTCGATTTCGATAGAGGATGCCTCAAATTTAGGATAGGGTTCAAGCGCTAACTTTACCATAGCCAACCTGTGGACTGCTGGTGCCATATCAGCAGAACCCTTGTGAGGAGGTTCGTAAGAAGGAATAAAAAGAATTTTATCCAACTGAGCTCTTTGCTGAACAATCTGGGCTACCTTTATATGACCTTCATGTATAGGGTTAAAGGTTCCACCAAAAAGTCCTATTCTATCTTTTTTCATGCACCTATTCACTTTGGCCTGCCAATTTATCTAATGTTCTTGCAGTTGTTAGGACCAGAGATTTCAACCCTTTTTCTTTTAAGGCGGAAATTGCGTAAAATGGGAAGCCTTTTTCCTGGGCCAAAAATTCTATTTTTTTCAATCTTTCTGTATGACTTTCGATAAGGTCAATTTTATTGGCAACCAAAATCTGACGGCGTTCAATCAATTTACGATTGAATGCTTCCAGCTCTTTCATTACTGCATGGAAGTCGTCAACAGGGTCCCTTTGTGTATAAGGAGAAACATCTATGAGATGGATTAATAATTTTGTCCTCTCAATATGCTTTAAAAACATTATCCCTAACCCATGGCCTTTATGTGCACCTTTGATCAAACCTGGGATATCAGCTACCACAAAACTTGTGTATTCACCAACATCAACAACTCCTAAATTTGGGGTCAGCGTGGTGAAGGGATAATCAGCAATAACTGGTGTAGCAGCTGATATTTTGGATATCAGGGTAGATTTGCCAACATTGGGAAATCCAATAAGTCCAACATCAGCAATAAGCTTGAGTTCTAAAAAAAACTCATTTTCTTCTCCGGGTTGGCCTTGTTCCCGTATTCTGGGCGATTGGCGTGTGGAAGTGGCAAAAGAAGCATTTCCTCTCCCCCCTTTTCCTCCTTTTACAGCTAAATAATTTTGCCTTGGCTTAATAAAATCGAAAAGGATATCTTCCTTGCCTTTCTCTCTTACAATAGTTCCAACAGGCACTTTAAGGTAAAGATCTTCGCCCTTTTTCCCCTGGCGGTTCGCTCCTTGGCCATGAGCACCTCTTTGGGCCTTATTTATTGGATGAAAGCGGAAAAATGCCAGAGAATTGACATTCTCATCAGAAACAAGATAAATGCTTCCTCCATCACCTCCGCGACCGCCATTAGGGCCCCCGCGTGGAACTCCTCGTTCCCTCCGGAAGCTCACACATCCATCGCCACCTTTACCGGCTCGAAGGATAGCTTTGACCTGATCAATAAACATATTAAGAGGAGTCAGATCCTCCTAAGAAGTAATAACAGAGACAAATTTCTGATTCTTGCCTTTTTTCTCAAATTTTACAATCCCGCTTGCCTTCGCAAAAAGTGTGTCGTCATTTCCCCGGCCTACATTCAGACCAGGTTTAAATGGCGTTCCTCTTTGGCGGACAAGTATTGAACCGGCATTAACAAATTGCCCTGCAAAGCGCTTCACGCCTAATCTTTTTGAATGACTATCCCTTCCGTTCTTGGCACTACCGCCCGATTTTTTATGCGCCATTCTTCGACTCCTTTGCTAATTTTGGTTTTTTAGTCTGAGTTGTTTTCTTTTTTACTTGTTTTTTTGCCGGAGCTTTTTCTTTTGGTGCTTTCGATTTTGTAACTCTTGTGGCATCTTTTTTAGCCACAATTTTTTTCTTTGGGGATTTTGCTGTTGTTTTCTTCTTTGTGATTTCCGCTTCAATCTCTTTCTCTTTTTCTCCGGTAATTATTTGTTCGATCTTTATCTTTGTCAGCTCCTGGCGATGTCCTTTTGTCTTCCTGTACTGTTTTCTTCTCTTTTTCTTGAAAACTATAATCTTTTTGTCTTTGAAATTTTCAATCACGACTGCTCTTATAAGGGCTTTTTCAATATAGGGAGTCCCTATCAGAGTTTTTTCTTCATCCTCAATAAGAAGAACTTGGTTAAACGCTAATTCTTGGCCTTCTTCTTTATTGAGTTTTTCTATTTGAAGAATATCTCCCTCTTGGACCCTGTACTGTTTTCCTCCAGTTTTTATAACTGCAAACATTTTTCTACCTTTATCCTAATTGATTTTTTTATCTACTCTCTATTAGACGGAGTCTAAATTTAACATATGATTATTCTTATGTCAATTCCTTATGAGATTATATCACAGGCAACTGATAATGGTGTTTGGCGTGTGATAAATTCATTATAGAACATCAGCATACTGTTTTATTAACTTATTATCCCTTTTATGTACTCCTTAGTCATCTCTTCTTTCGGATTATTGAAAACATTTTCTGCTGGTCCGTGTTCTATTAATTCACCAAGATAAAGGAAAATAACATAATCAGCCAGTCTTTTTGCCTGGCGTAAAATGTGAGTAACAATGACTACAGTATATTGTTTCTTTAATACAAGAAATCTATGTTCGATACGCTGGCTCGATTTTGGATCGAGAGCAGAGGTGGGTTCATCCCCAAGAATAATCTCAGGCTCAATTGCCAACCCTCTGGCCAGGCAAAGCCTCTGCTGCTGACCTACTGAAAGTCTGGAAGCTGGAGAATGCAATCTATCCTTTACTTCATACCAAAGACCTGATTCTTTAAGATAATGTTCGACAATTTCATTTAGTCTTTTTTTATCTTTTATTCCATGTATTCTTGGGCCGTAGGCAATATTATCATAAATTGACATTGGTAAAGGATAAGGTTTTTGTGAAAGCAGTCCCATCTTTTTCCTGATCCGAGTAACTTCTACCTTGGGGTCAAAAATATTTTCTCCATCAACTAAAACTTTACCGGAAACCTTAATTCCATCTATCGAATCTATCAGGCGGTTAAAGGATTTTAAAAGTGTCGTCTTGCCGCAGCCTGATGGACCAATGATAGCGGTTATCTTTTTATCAGGGATATCAACTGTTATATTTTTTAAGGCCTGCTCATTTCCGTAAAATACATTTAGATTTTGCACGCTTATGTGGGTTCTGAATTCCATCCTGACCTCCTATTTCACTATATGTTTTGTGAATCTCCTGGCTAAGATTCTGGAAACTATGCTGATTATCAAAATTATCACTGTAAGAATAAACGCTGAAGCATAAGCCCGGTTTTGAACCTCAGGGAAAGGGGTTCCTAATTGAAAGAAAATGGCTAAAGGTAATGTAGCTACGGGGCGAAGCAGGGAATAAGGAATATAATCAGAAAAGCCAGCGGTGAATATCACTGAAGCAGCATCGCCGATACCTCTTCCGAAAGCAATCAGAACAGCAGTCAATATTCCAGGCATTGCTTGCCTTGTTACCACCTTCAAGGCAGTTTCAAATCTAGTGGCCCCTAAAGCATATGATGCATCCAGAAGTTCTTCTGGTATCATTCTTATTACTTCATCCATTGCTCTGCTCATAATAGGTAGAATTAAAAGCGATACGGCTATAATTCCTCCTAAAAGCGAAGCCCTGACTCCCAAGAAAAGCATAATACTAAAACCGAAAGCTCCGTATACTATTGATGGAACACCCCATAAAACATCAAAAGAGAAACGGGTGAATATTACCAGACGAGAACCTTTTTTTGCGTATACGTTTAGATATAAGACAACTGGCAGGCTTATCAAAATAGCCAAAAATGTTGCTCCTCCTGCCAGATAAAGAGATCCAACGATAGCATTCAATATTCCACCTTCTTTTCCAAGATAGTATCCACCTTTTGGTGTCTGAGTAATCATTGCCAGGTTCATAGCTGGAAGTCCGTTTACAATAACTGTAATTAATATAATCATAAGACTTGAGAGGATTATAAGTGTGGAGGCGATCATCAGACTCTTGAATATGTTTTCTTCTATCTTTCTTCTGTCCATTATTGCACTCTCCTTTCAACTGTAGTCAGAACAACTCTGGATATGATGTTAAAAAATAAAACTACCATTAATAAAACTAAAGAGGCTAATAAAAGCGCCGAATCATATAAAGGCACAGATAGCATCTCTCCATAGTTATTAGCAATCAGTGCAGGCAGGGGATAGGCAGGGTCCAGAACTGAGGAAGGGACTTTGGCTACATTTCCTGCTACCATTAGCACAGCCATTGTCTCACCAAAGGCCCGTGATAATCCCAGTACAATAGCAGCAATAACACCAGGCAGAGCCTTGCGTATAACCACGTGTTTTACTGTCTGCCACTTTGTAGCGCCTAAGGCCAAAGAAGCCTCTCTGACCTCGTAAGGTACTGAGCTAAATATTTCTACAGAGACATGAATAATTATGGGAAAGATCATTATAGCCAGGACAACACCACCGGCCAGGACACTGTAACCGGTTGAGATACGACCAAAAAAGGGTGCTATGTGATTTTTTATCATCGGTACTATAACTAATACTCCCCATACTCCATAGACTACTGACGGTATGCCGGCAAGTAAATCTATTAAAGGCTTTGTCCATTCCCTTATTCTTCTATGTGCGTATTCAGAAAGATAGATTGCAGTCAGAAGACAGAGGGGAATAGCTATTACCACAGCCACCCCTGTAACCCAGATAGTACCCATAATAAAAGGGAAAAAGCCAAACTCTCCCTTTAAAGGGTGCCAGGAAGTTGAAAATAGTAATTCAGTTAATGACTTAGTTGCCAGTATTGACCTTGACCTCTGATATAAGCCAAAGGCTATTAGAAATACGATTAGACTTGATAAAATCGTTAGAATCAGCATAAACTTGCTGGCAAGTTTATCTTTTAACAATCTTTTGTATCGCAAATTTAGTCAGTCCCTTTTCTTATTCGCCTTCGAGTTTTTTTAACCCTTCCTGGAGTTTTTCCTCTGTAAGATTAATATAACCAGATTCAGGAACATATTTCTGTCCTTCAGTAAGAACCCATTTGATAAACTCTATCACTACTTCCCTTTTGGGCTTACCATTGGAAACAAAATACAAGTCTCTTGCTGGTGGAGAAGGATATTTCCCTGTGGCTATGGCCTTAACAATCTCATCCCGGTTGTTAAAAAAATCTTCATCCTCGTCTATTAGACCGTTGCTGTTAAGGTCAATAGGCAATACTTTTATCCCTTTAGCCTGACTTTTAGTCTTGGCGTCATAGACATAGTTGATGTTATTGAACCCGATTCCCAGGATATCTTTCTTGACCGCTTCGGCTAATCCAGGATCTCCATATACTCCCACTCCAAGAAGGTCCTCCTGATTTTTACCAAGGTACTTTGCCCAGGTTTTTGCTGCACCACAGGCATCGGAACGAGTGTAAACATGTATTGAATGTTTAACCTCCCCCCGGTCTATTACCTCACCCCAGTTTTTAATTTTGCCAGTAATCCAGATACTGGTGAATATTTCCTTCTTGACGCCTTTAAGGAGGAGATCTTCTAATACAGGATTATTCTCATTAACAGTTGGCACTACTGCATCCTTGGTCACTGAAACCCACCAGGCTCCTTTTTTAATCTCCTCCGAATAAATATCTCGGGAAACCTTACCAATATCCACAATTCCAGCTAAGGCATCAACCATTCCTTTACCGGCACCGCCAGCAGCAACATCTATCTTTACCTTTGGATGAATCTTATGAAACTCCTCAGCCCATTTAATAACCATAGGATAAAGTGCCCATGCTCCTGAGGTAGTTATTGTCCCTTTTAACTCCTTTTCTTTTGATTGCTCCTGGGTCTTTTTTTGACAACCAACAGCAAAAAAAAGACTTCCTACTAATAAAATAATTAGCAATTTTTTCATTTTATTTATCTCCTGAATAATTATTTGAACACAGCCATACTTGATGCTCTTTATTGCGCTGAACACCTCTGAAAGTAATTGTTCATCATTTTTATTCTTGGAAATTCTCTCTATGAAATTTTCAAAATTCATCTTGATATATCCAATTAATATCCATATAGTCTATAGACTAAGTAAACTATGTTCAAAAAAATTATTTTTTTATTATCCTTTCAGACCTTTTTTCAAGCATGCCTTTGGTTCTTTTACAAACATCGGCAAAGGTAATGCCTTCCAAAATTTTTACGATAGCATTTCGTACTTCTAACATTACACTCTGAAGTCCACAATTTTTCTCTTCAAGACAACTTATATGGGCCCATTCGCTAACACATCCTAATGGAGCAAGCGGCCCATCAATTATGCGTATCACCTGTGCAAGAGTAATTTCTTCTGGCGGTTTAATTAAACAGTATCCACCCCCTATTCCACGCTTACTCTGAAGTAAACCGGCCTTTTTGAGCTCAAGCAAAATATGTTCCAGAAATTTTTTAGGTATTTTCTCTTTTTCGGATATTTCATGAATCTTTACAGAACCTTTTTTAAAATTTAAAGAAAGGTCTATCATTGCCCTTAGAGCATATTCTCCTTTTTTTGAAATTCTCATTTAATAATAATGTTTTCTAAAGTCTAGCTACTAAATCAACAATGTATAGAATATACTGCTCATTGTAAATATTGTCAAGCATTTGTGGCATGATTCCTTGACAAAAAACAATCTTTCCTCTACTTTAAATATTGCTTTGCAAACTGAAACAATAACCAGGGCGGTTAGCTCAGCGGTAGAGTACCGGTCTTACAAGCCGGGTGTCACTGGTTCGAATCCAGTACCGCCCACCAGATACTCTCTGTTCAAAAAAATTCAACTTTATCCTTACGAAAAAGAGGTCTATCGATGGGAAAACTAATAGGAATTCTTGTGTCATTAACTTTACTTTTACCTAATCTCACATATGCTCAGGAAAAAGGCATTGGGTTCGGGGTTATTT
>DAOUSP010000179.1 GCA_030627155.1 Candidatus Aminicenantota bacterium | reverse complement strand
TTCATAGAAACCTTCCAGTGGTCCAATTTTATAATGTGGCTTATGACATGGAAAAGCCGTTTAACGTTTACGGTTCTGTTCAGGATCATGGTACCTATAAGGGAAACGTCGCCCATAACCTTCTTTGGAGAGAAAGGCCCCGTGGGCTTACAACCCGATGGGAAAGTGTTCCTGGAGGGGAAGGGACACATTGTGCGATTGATCCAACAGACTCAAACACCCTTTATTCTTCTACTTTTTATGGAAGACTACAGCGGTCCGAATTTAAAAATAACAGATGGGAAAGCGTTAGCGTATTGCCAAAGGCCAGCGAAGGAGAACCTCCACTTAGAGGTCAATGGCTTGCCCCCACAATAATTACTCCGCACAATCCGTGGGTCATTTATCACGGGATGCAGTACCTTTTCAGGTCTATGAACAGAGGAGATACGTGGGAGAGAGTAAGCTCTGATTTGAGTTATAATAACCCCGAGCAGCAGGGAAAACTCCCTTTTGCCATTCCTTATGCATGCTTGACTGCGGTTTCAGAATCACTGTTTAAATTTGGCCTTATCTATGTCGGAACTGATGATGGTAGAGTGCATGTTACAAGAAATGGTGGAGGCTCCTGGACAGAGATTACAAAAGGACTTCCATACAACAAGCACGTTTCAAGAATTGTCGCTTCCAAATACGATGAGGGAACAGTCTATCTGACTTTGAATGGACGAAGGGACGATGATTTTGCAGATTATATCTATAAGTCTACGGATTATGGAAAGACCTGGGTGGACATCTCTGGAAATATCCCTGGAGGTCCAGTGAACGTAATCAGAGAAGACCCGAAAAATAAAGATATTCTATATGTAGGAACTGATTTAGGTGTGTATGTAACGTTAAATGGGGGCAAGGAATGGCATGTGCTGGCAAATGGATTGCCAACTTGTTTTGTCTGGGACTTGATTATACATCCACGAGATAACACTCTCGTAATAGCCACAAATGGACGTGGAATGTATGTCATTGACGATGTCTCCCGGATACAGAATTACAAGAAAAAAGAATAAAAAAGCAAATTTCATCCCCAAATTGAGCAGTTGATTTTGTTGGCGAATTTTTTTATAAAAGGGGCAGTGTTATGAAAAATGATTGAAATTAGTTTTTTGGGAACAGGAGGAGCCGTTGCTGCAAAGGAACGTGACAACGCTTCCTTTATTATTCGCCAGGATAAAATTCTTATTTTGGTTGACTGCCCAGGAAGTGTTATCCAGAAAATAAAGAAATTGGATTTTGACCCAAGAGAAATTCAATCGATTTTTATAAGTCATATCCACCCTGATCATGTATATGGCCTTCCTTCCTTTATTCACAGTCTAATGCTTGATGACTGCATAGTCGATCTTTACGGCTCCCAGGAAAGCATTCAATTTTGCATGGAACTGCTTGACTTGTTTCACTTGAGGGAAGAAAGGATAAAGTGCAGAATAAATTTTGTTCCTATGGAAGCGGGAAAAAATATTAAAATCAGGCCTTCCATGCAGTGTCTTCCTCTTAAAGTTCCTCATCATTCTTCTTCTTTGGCATTTAAATTTTACTTTGAGGACGAAAAGAAAGAGATTGTCTATTCTGGGGATACGCCACTTTATTCTCCTTTTTTTAAAGAAATACAAGAATCAGATTGTCTCATTCATGACTGCAGTTCCCCTTCTCGCTTTTTCGAGAAGTATCCAGTGCTTTATTCAATGCATACAAATTCCATGGAATTAGGGCAAGCTTCTAAAGATTTTGGCATAAAATGTCTTATTCCATGTCATTTTTTTGGAGAATTGGATTTTTCCCTCGATGAGATAGAAAAAGAATTAAGAAGAAGTTATAAGGGACACCTGATTATTCCGAAAGATTTTTCACGAATAATCATTGAGTAGGAAAAAATTATTAAGATGCGAGTAAAAACTTTAATACATTAAAAATGGGAATATTTGCGAGAAAGCCGTTTGAGGAGAACAACATGAAGATTTTGATAATAGTTGTTATATCCATGTTTTTTATAGGTGCGGTTTCTTGCAAATTATTGCAAAAGAAAAATAAGGCGGATTTAGTTCTAATGAATGGCGTGGTCTGGACAGTAGATTTAGATAAGCCGTCTGTTGAAGCTGTGGCTATAAAAGGCGAATATATTCTTTCGATTGGAACTTCAAAAAAAATAAAAGGGTTTATTGGAAAGCATACTCGAGTCATTGACTTGAACGGGCGATTGGTGTTGCCAGGTTTCATTGATAGCCACACACATTTTCTTGAAGGAGGGCTTTCTTTATCAAGGGTTCAAATGCATGAAGTCTCGAGCCGTGAAGAATTTATTGCTAAAATCAAGGCAAAAGCAGCTGAGTTAAACAAAGGAGATTGGATTCTCAGCGGGAATTGGGATCATCAGAGGTTTGACCCACCGGAACTTCCTAAAAAGGATTGGATAGACTCTGTTACTCCTTATAATCCTGTCTGTGTGAATAGGCATGATGGGCACATGCTCCTTGTAAATAGTCTCGCTTTGAAAAAAGCTGGTATCACCAAGAATACAGAATCTCCTCTTGGCGGAGAAATATTGAAAGACCCAAAAACAGGAGAGCCGACAGGAATTTTGAAAGATGCTGCCATGGGCCTTGTGCTGCGAGTTATTCCAGAGCCTTCTTTAGACGAAAAAATAAAAGCTGCGGAATTGGCTTTGGAGCAAGCAAACTCACTTGGAGTAACTTCTATCCATGATATGGCTGGCTTGGAAAACTTTGAAATCTACCAAAAATTACTGAAAGCCAATAAACTTACAGCACGTATCTCTGTTTATGTTCCAATCAAAGAAGCAGATAATATTGATGGTCTCAAAAAACAGCTATCTATTAAAAATCCATTTTTGAAAATAGCCGGATTAAAGGGATTTGTTGACGGGTCTTTAGGCTCTTCGACGGCCTTGTTTTTTGATTCATATTTGGATGATCCAAATAATCGAGGATTGCTTGTATCGGATATGTTTCCTGAAGGAGCAATGGAGAAAAGAATTTCTTTGGCTGATAAAAATGGCCTTCAGGTTGCTGTTCATGCAATTGGAGATAAAGCAAATCATATGATACTTGATATTTTCGAGAGAGTAATCGCACAAAATGGAAAGAAAGAACGAAGGTGGCGAATTGAGCATGCCCAGCATTTGCTCATGGAAGACATCCAGCGGATAGCAAACCTTCGAGTGATTACATCTGTTCAGCCCTATCATCTTGTAGATGACGGGCAGTGGGCGGAAAAAAAGATAGGCAGTGAGAGGTGCCGTCTTACTTATGCTTTTAAATCCATTATTGATCATGAAGGAATTCTTGCATGTGGTTCTGATTGGACAGTTGCCCCACTGGATCCTCTCACAGGAATTTATGCAGCGATCACCCGCAGGACTCTCGATGGCAAGAATCCTCAGGGATGGATTCCAGAACAGAAGATATCATTAGAAGAAGCGATAAAAGGGTATAC
>DAOUSP010000022.1 GCA_030627155.1 Candidatus Aminicenantota bacterium | reverse complement strand
TCATTGCTAAATCAGAACCATACATCTTGGCCATTGCAGATTCTTTGCTGCAACGATTGCCTTGATCCATTAGCCAAGCTGCATGCCAAACAAGATGTCTTGCTGCATTGATTTCGGTTGCCATTTGAGCAATCTTGAAGGCAGTATTCTGAAATAAAGCAATGGGCTTCCCGAATTGAACGCGTATCTTTGAGTATTCTATTGCGTATTCAAGAGCTGCTCTTGCGACTCCAACACCAGCTGCACCTATAGGAGCCCTTGTATGGTCCAGTGTTTTCATTGCAATAATAAATCCCATACCTTCTTTTGCCAGAAGGTTTTCTGCAGGGACTTTGACATCTTCAAAAAAAAGTTCAACAGTATTTGAAGCTCTGTGACCCATTTTATCTTCTTCTTTTCCAATGGTTATTCCAGGAGTTTCCCGAGGAATAATGAAAGTACTCATTCCCCTAGCCCCTTTTTCCGGAGCTGTCAGCGCAAAAACAACATATAAGCTGGCAACACCGCCATTAGTAATAAAACACTTAGAACCATTTATTATATACTCATTTCCTACTTTTTTTGCCTTGGTCTTAATAGAACCTGCATCTGAGCCGGCCTCTCTTTCTGTTAAACAAAATGAGGAAAATGCTAATTTCTCTGAAAACTGTGTTAAAAACTTTTTCTTCTGCTCTTCAGTCCCAAAAAGGATGATAGGCGTAAGCGCAAGAGAATTTGCCATGATAGAGGTATACATCCCAGCACAGCCATATGCTAACTCTTCAGTTATGATAACCATATCTAAATGGTTCAATCCCCCGCCCCCGTATTCAAGAGGAACTCCAGATGTGATAAATCCTACTTCAAAGGCTTTTTTCATCACATCTTCTGGAAATTCTTCTCCTTTATCGTACTTTGCGGATTTTGGCTTCATTTCTTTTTCAGCAAATTCTCTTGCCATCTCTTGAAGGGCTTTTTGCTCTTCAGTTAAACTAAAATCAATCACTATTTCCTCCTCTTTTTTATCTTACTATCTTTGAGATGTCTCAAGTTTTATACTCAAATCTTTCTTTGTTGTCAATTTTAAAAGATCATGATGCAGTATTGTCCGCTCGCGAGCCATAATGTAAACAGGATTTTTTATACCGAATATCCGGCTTACGATCTCTTGGGGTCGAATTGGATTTTGAGGTGACCATAGAACACGAAGTATAAGTTTTCTTTTTTTTTGATCCACTTTTATTTCAACAATTCTATCTTCCTTCACATGCTTTATATAATCGCTGACTAAACTCGCTATCAAGACAGATTCATCATGAACCAAACCCGAGGATTTCCGGTAATTGTCAATGGCGATTTTTACTTCCTGGCTGTTCAAATCAACAGAATAAATTATCATCTGAATGTCCCTGTTGAGGGATGGAGCCTGCTCATCGAGACAGATAAGCCGTTGAAATTTTATTCCGAAAGGACAAAATTTATTGATATGGCGTATAAATTCTTTATCAGAAAAAATGTAATAGGATTTAAAATCCATAACTTCTGCATGCCCTTCCATTCCTAAAGGAAGGGCTGGAAGGAAGGAAATCAGCATTTTAGGATGAAAACCCTTGGAATATGCAACAGAAATACCTGCCCGTCGAAAGCTTCTCTGTATAATATTGCTTACATTAATATGAGACAAATATTTGGACTTTCCAACTTTTGTGTAGATGGCTCGGTAGCGAAAAATCTGGGTCGACTCTTTGCCGAAGTAAGGTTTAATTTCAGGTAAAACATCTATAGACCGGTTGAACTTTTTTTCATAAAAATAGGATAATGAACAACCTTTACATTCACTGCATTCTCTTTCAAGACAAGAAGGTGTACTTTCTTCGTTTAAAGCTTTTTTTAATTCCTGAATCAGATGCGATTTTTTATAGCCAGTATCAATATGGTCCCAAGGAAGGCGAACATCTGGATTTATAGGCATTAGATATTGATGATAATCTATTTCCATCTGTTGAAATGATTCCTCCCAAATCCGGAAATCAAAGCAATCACTCCAACTATCAAATCGGGCTCCATTCTTCCATGAATTCAGAAGTACAAGGCCTAGTTTTCGATCTCCGCGGGAAAAAACTGCTTCCAGAATAGAGTTTTTCAGGTTATTTTCCTTAAACCTCACAAAGGGATACTTCCTTAACCTTGACTTGATATATTTATGTTTCTCTTTAAGGATATTCTCATCCTCCATTCCAACCCATTGAAAAGGCGTATGTGGCTTCGGGATAAATGAAGATACGCTAAGATTGATCAGCGGGGCTCTTTTTAATGTGCTATATCCTATTCGAATTATTTCTCTGACAATATTTACTATCCCTTCTAAATCCTCATCTTTTTCATTTGGTAGACCAACCATGAAATATAATTTAAGAATCCTCCAACCCCTCAGGAATGCATTTTTTGCAGCTTCCCATATTTCACTGTCTTTTAAATCTTTATTAATGACTCTTCGAAGTCTCTCTGTGCCAGCTTCTGGAACGATTGTAAAGCCAGTTTTCCGGACTTTGATAATATTTTCAGCAATTTGGGCTGTCAATCCTTTTGGCCTTAATGAAGGAAGTGAAAGTGCGACCTTCTTTTTTTCGAGGGCTTCCATCAAAGAACTAATGATAGAATCAAGGTAGGGATAATCAGATACAGATAATGCTAATAAAGACAAATCTTCATAACCTGTTGATGCAATAATTTTATAAGCTTTTTCTAAAATAAAATTAGGATCTTTTACTCTTTGCGGAAAATAAATGCTCGTTGCCTGACAAAAACGGCATTTCTGCGGACAACCCCTTGCAACTTCAACTACGGCTCTATCAAAAATAACCTTAATATTTGGGACAACAATCTTTTCTGGGAATGGCGCTTCATGGAAAGGGAAGAACACCCTTTTTTGGATATTTTTTGGGGCATTTTTTTTAGGCTCCACATGAACTAAATATGATTTTTTTTCACACCCCAGAGAATAAAATGCAGGGATATAAACTCCTTTGATGCTTGTAAATTCCTTTAATAAATCCTCTTTTTCTTTTACTTGATTTCTACAGGAGATGTATTTTTCAACGATTTCCAGAAAAGCTTCTTCTCCATCGCCAATCAAAAATAAATCAAAAAAATCAGCAACCGGTTCAGGATTAAAAACCGCAGCTCCACCTGCAATCACAAGAGGATGATGCATTTTCCTTTGGGAAGATAAAAGAGGAATCCGAGCAAGGTCAAGGACAGTCAGAATGTTGCTGTAATTTAGCTCATAAAGTAAAGAGAATCCTAAAATATCGAATTTTGATAGAGGAATCTTGTTTTCCAAGGAATATAATGAAAATTTTTCTGCCCTGAGTTCTTTCTCAAAATCAACCCATGGAACAAATACACGTTCTGCCAAGACATCTGGATGCTTATTCAGTATGTCATAGAGAATTCTTTGCCCCAAATAAGACATTCCGATTTCATAAACATCTGGAAAAACAAGGGCAACTTTAGCCTTTACAAGATCCGGGTTTTTTTTAATTTCATTCCATTCTCCGCCTAAATAACGGCCCGGCTTTTCGACATTTTTCAGAAGTTTTTCGATATCCATAAGATTATTTTCTTTTATTTAAGATTCTATTACTTAAAAATTTAATTATTTTCTTTTTATTGAATACTAATATGAATTTTAAACAGTTTCCAATTATTATCATACATTTACAAATCTTCTCATTTTCACATTTAAAACTAAAGATACGGCTAAATAATTGGCAAGAAGTGATGAACCTCCATAACTAATCAATGGGAGCGGAATCCCGGCAATAGGAAGAAAGCCAATGGTCATTAAAACGTTTATAAAAAACTGGCATGTTATCATCATCGAGACCATAAAAACAATATATATACCTACTCTGTCTCTTGACATAAATGCAGAATGAAAGAGCCTAAAGACAAACAACGCATAAGCCAATATAACAGCAATCACTCCTATAAAACCAAATTCTTCCCCTATGACTGAAAATATGAAATCTGTATGCCTGGCAGGCAGAAACCTCAATTGGCTTTGCGTTCCTTTTTTGTATCCTTTTCCTTTAACTCCCCCAGAACCAATCGCTATCTTTGATTGAATAATATGGTAGCCGGCTCCTAATGGATCTTTATTAGGAGAAACAAGGGTTGTTAATCTCGTCCTTTGATAATCCTTGAGAAAATATTTCCAACCAACAAAACCAAATAGCATCGAAAATATCAAAAGAAAAAGGATGAATTTCTTATTTATTCCACCTAAAATTAACGCCCCCAAATAAATTGGTAGAAAACTCAAAGCAGTCCCTAAATCTGGCTGTAATGCAATAAGAAATACAGGCAACAAAAAGAGCACACCGCTTATAATTAAATCTGTAAAGGACAACAATTCTTTTTGGCGTTTAGAAAAGTATCGTGCTAACACAAGAATAACAACAACTTTTGTAATCTCTGATGGCTGGATCTGAAAGAAAGGGAACCGAATCCAGCTTTTAGTTCCTGCAACAAGCTTACCAAACACAAGTATTCCGCAAAGGGTAGATATTAATAATCCATACATTAAATATGAATAATCTGCGAGAAAGTGATAGTCAAAGAAAAGAAATAGAAAGAGTGCAACTAAACTAATAAAAATCCAAAAAATTTGCTTTAAATAATAATTTCCGGGCAAGTAATGCGAGCAACTATAAATAAATGCAACACCGATGATTGAATTCAAAAGCAGAATTCCAATTAGAACCCAATCGATATGTCTAACAAGCTGTCTGTTAATCATATTTTTCTTTAAACAAAGTAAAAAGCTGCCGGGCTATAGGTGCCGCCGTTTGCCCGCCCATCCCTCCGTATTCTACTAGAACCGTGACGACCACTTTAGGGTTATCTTTTGGGGCAAATCCAGCAAACCATGAATGCGTTTTTATCTCTATTATTTGATCCCCAAGTTTTTTTATAGTCGAGGTACTGATAATCTGTGTAGACCCGGTTTTTCCACATATATCATAGCCATCAATCAATGCAAGTCTTCCAGTTCCGCCTGCGTTAACAGATTTCCACATTCCTTCTATGACTTTTTCAAATAGTTTTCTCTTCGAGCTCCAGTCAATTTTCGTCTGAATTTCTCTTGTTATAGGAGTTTTGAACTCATTTTTTTCTTCCTGTATAACTAAATGAGGATTAACTGGCTTTCCACGATTAGCAATCAAAGCTGTAAAATCGGCTGTTTGAAGAGGAGTTACAAGTAAAGGTCCTTGCCCAATAGAAACAGAAATGGTCTCTCCAGGAAACCAGTTGGCTTTTTTAACCTCTTCTTTCCATCTCGGGTCAGGAACCAAGCCGTTTTTTTCTTCTGGCAGGTCTATTCCTGTCTTGGTTCCAAAACCAAATTCTTTTGCATATTTGGCAATATTTTCGATTCCTAAATTCTTGCCCAATAGATAAAAATAGATGTTACATGAATGCTGTATGGCACTTGTGAGATTCACAGGTCCATGTCCAGGTTTATACCAACATGAAAATGGATGTCCATAAATCAAAATTGAGCCATTACATATAAAAGAAGTTTTCTCTGTAATCTCATTTAAATCCAAAGCAGCTAAGGCCATAGCCAATTTGAAGATGGAACCAGGTGAATACAGGCCCCGAATCACCCTGTTTTCCAATGGAAAATCTGGACTGCTTGCTATTTCTTGCCACTCCTCCGGAGAAAACCGGTTTATGAACTTATTAGGATCAAAACTTGGATAGCTGACCATCGCAAGAATTTCTCCTGTTTTTGGATTCAAAACAATGATTGCACCTTCCCTGCCATCCAAAAGATCTTCAGCTTTTTTTTGCAGGTCAAAATCCAAACTCAACCGTATATCTTTACCCTTAACTGGCTCTTCTCTTAAGAGTTCTCCTTTCTTTCTTCCTGAACTATCAACAATTTCAAGAACTTTACCTTTTTTACCAACAAGTATGGATTCATATTGCTTTTCAATTCCAGTTTTTCCAATAAGATCCCCGATGCCCTTTTCACTGTATTTGTTATTTTTTATATCTTCTTGAGATATTTCCTGTAAATACCCAATTATATGTGCAGCAAAAGTATTAAACGGATAAAATCTTTTTGGTTCTACTTCGATCATTAATTCTGGAAATTCCAGTTGTCTTGCCTCTATCCTTGAAATCTCCTCTTGGGTTAAGTTATCTTTTACTACAATAGGATAGAAAAGCGGAACGGATTGAAATCTTTCTACTCTTTTTCTTAAAACATCCTCTTCCAGGTTTAAAAGATAGGATATTTTTTCATAAGAAACGTCCAAGTCTTGAGAATTTTCTTTTATAATCGAGGCTTTGAAACAAGCGATGTTTTTAGCGATTATTACACCATTGCGGTCTGTTATAAGTCCTCTTTGTGGAGAAAGCATAATTTCCCTCATACGGTTTGCCTCTGATTTTTTCCAATATTTCTGGTATTCAAGAATTTGAATCTTCCAAAAAGAAACCACCAAAAGAACAAATAACACTTTAAATAAAATCTGGGTATTCTTAACCCTTTTAAGAACTATGGTTAGGTCTTCATAAATACTATTATGATTCATTTTTTCGAGAAAATACCCTCTTCCATTTTTCCAAGGAAGTAAAAATCAAACTTCCAAATAAGGCTGTTGCTAATGGTTGAAGAAAAAGGAGGCCTCCTCCTGTGTTTATTGGCCCACTAAATATAAATGCATACAATAGGATCCATACAGCCATTTCTATGAACAAAAGAATAAAAATAAATAAAAAATTACGTGAAAAGGTCAACACATTGACCTTCTTGGAAATATAGCCGGCCAAAAAACCTGTGAGTGTTTTTGAAATACCGGCAACACCAAACACGCCAAATGAGAAAGAATCAATAATGAGTCCACATAAGACTCCCATGCACGCTCCGAATATTTCTCCTTTCTTTACTCCATAGTAGATCACAAGAAGACTGAAAACGTTGATGATTTGAACCAGGGAATATGATGTCCTTGAAAAAATCGTATAGATAACGAAGGCAATGATTATTCCAATCAGACCTCGCAAGACATCTTTCATTGAATCTTTCCTTAAAAAAGCTCCTTGGGCTCTGCCATAATAACCGCCACATGGTCAAGGTATCGGAAGTCAAAATAAGGCTTCACATTAATTGTTTTAAACAGAGAACTGCCAGTTGAGATGGAAATAATTTCCCCAACATTGATTCCTGGCGGAAAAATTCCATCATAACCTGAAGTAAAAATGCGTTCGCCTTCGGTTATATCCTGGTTTGTCACAAGGATGTATTTCAGAAAGCATAAACCTTTTGCATCCCCTGTGAGGATCCCAACAACATTCTTTTTTTCCGAAAAAACACTGACTCCTAATGCATTATCTGTAATCAATTGAACTCTTGTTTCCTTTAAGGATATTGGCTCTATTACACGTCCTATTAAATTTCCATCTTTATCAAGAACTATCATGTTTTTCTTAAGTCCGTCTATTAATCCTTTATTTATAACCATTGATTTAAAATAATTTGTTGCGTCTAACCCTATAATACGTGCAGGAAGGATCTTGTAGTGATTTTTTTTAAGGTTACCTTGAATTTCTCTTTGTGCGCTTAAATTTTGCAATATATTTCGAATCAGTATGTTTTCTTGCCTTAAAAAGAATATTTCCTTCTTCATTTTCTCATTTTGGAAGCGAATATTCTTAAAATCCAAATATTCTATCCAAATGTCGTCAATCATCTGGAAAAAAGAAGAGATTCCATGCTGGATAGGAGAAAAAAAAGAGAAAAAAGCTTTACTAAAATAGCTGCTTTCTTCCCCTTGAGGGACTTGAATAGAAATTAACACAAATTGGGCGAAAATCAATAATGCTAAGACAATGAATTTTTTTTTCTTCTTCAGAAATGAGGGCATAAATTTTTTTTATATATTAGATTAGAGAAATCTTCTTTAATAGATCCAAATCGTCCAGCATTTTGCCTGCACCAAGAACAACAGTTGTTAATGGATCTTCTGTAATAAAGACTGGTAATTGTGTTTCCTCGCGTATCCTCTTATCTAAATTCTTCAAGAGAGATCCTCCGCCAGTCAATATGATCCCATGATCAATGATATCTGCGGAAAGCTCAGGAGGTGTCCTTTCAAGGGCTGCCCGGATAGCATCGATAATAGTAGTGATTACATCATCAATGGCTTCCCTTATTTCCTGGTCATCGACAACGATAGTTTTTGGAATGCCTTCTCTTAAATCACGCCCCTTGATATCAATTGTAACAGGTTCGTTCAAGGGATATGCAGATCCAATCTGTGTTTTGACTTGTTCTGCAGTCTTTTCTCCGATAAGCAAATTGTATTTTTTCTTAATATAGTTGATGATGGCTTCATCCATCTCATTTCCAGCAACCCTGATGGAATGGTTAAGTACGATGCCATTCAAGGAAATTACTGCAATATCCGTTGTCCCTCCTCCAACGTCAACAATCATGTTCCCTGTTGGTTCTGAAATGGGAAGGTCTGCCCCAACAGAAGCCGACATTGGCTGTTCCACTAAATAAACTTCCGAAGCCTTCGCTCTTACAGCCACATCTTTTACAGCACGCCTTTCCACCTGTGTGATTCCCGTGGGTATTCCAATAACTATTCTTGGCCGGAGAACAAATCCCCTGTTGTTCGTGGCTTCCCTAATAAAGTAGTCGAGCATTTTTTCTGCTATTTCAAAATCAGCAATAACCCCATCTCTCATGGGTTTAATAGCCAGCATGTTGGCAGGCGTTTTCCCCAGCATTTGCTTTGCGCGATTCCCAACTGCCTCAACTTTCCCTGTTTGTTTATTGACTACTACAATGGAAGGTTCCTGGACAATGATTCCCTTTCCTTTAAGATAAACTAATGTGTTTGCCGTTCCCAGATCTATGGCTAAATCGCAAAAAAGCCTTTCTTTAATCCAATTTATCAAACTCATGGTTATCCTTTGTTTTTTTATAGGTTTTATTTAGCACAATTTACTGTTTCAATCAAATAAAAAAATCTACACAGCCTTACTCTTTAATAAATATAAGAATATCTTTCTTTTTTTTTTACATTTTCCTTTTATTTTTTCTTGATTTTTATCTTATATAAATATATATTCAAAAAAAATTATGTCAAAGTTTAAGAGGAGGATTTTATGAGTAACACACCATATAAACCATATGTTTCTCCCGAGCAATCAATGAAAGAAATTTCCTTCAAGGCAATTTTATTAGGAATCTTGATGGCTGTTATCCTTGGGGCTGCAAATGCCTATTTAGGCCTTATGGCCGGTATGACTGTTGCAGCAACGTTTCCTGCAGCAGTTATTGCAATGGCAGTACTTCGTCCTTTTAAAGGAACAATTTTAGAAGAAAATTTAGCACGAACAACTGGAGCTGTTGGTGAAGCCCTTGCTGCTGGAGCAATTTTTACAATTCCAGCTTTTTTAATGACTGGAGTTTGGACAGAATTCGATATGGTTAAATCAACCCTCCTCATGCTTGTTGGTGGAATTTTAGGTGTACTACTCATAATATTGGTGAGACGAACTCTTGTAGAAGATGCTGAACTCCCCTTCCCTGAAAGTGTTGCATGTGCAGAAATGGTTAAAACAGGACAGAAAGCCGGTTCTCATGCAGCATACATGTTTTGGGCAATGGGTTTAGGCGGCTTCATCGAATTCTTCACGAGTGACAATGGAATAAAACTCATTAAGCCTTTTGTAAGAAGTGTTTTCAGGATACCTGGTTTATCAAGAATAACTTATTTAGACTCTGATAACACAGTGATTTACAAATCTTCACCAATGGAAGGACGAATGTTTATCGAGTCTCCTGCTGCAAATGCTGCTTTAACTGGTGTTGGGTACATCATTGGTCCAAAATTGGCAGCACTCACTTTTTCAGGTGGAGTTTTGGGGTGGCTTTTTCTTATGCCAATATTCCTTTTCATAAGTGGAGAGATAAAAAATATTGTTACTCAAGACTTAGGCAGCTGGACTGATATTGCAGTTTCTGCCTATAACGCGCAAGTAAAGCCTGTTGCTGTTGGAGCAATGCTTGTTGGCGCATTCTACACGCTCTATAAGATGAGAGGTAGCTTAGCAACAGGAATTGGACGTTCTGTTTCGGATTTCAAAAAAAGCCGTTCTGGCGTTGAAATAGAAACTCTTCGGACTGATAAAGACCTCCCCTTCCCTTCTGTCATCACTGCTGTTATCGCTTTAATAATTCCGATGATTTTTCTGTATAATGTTTTCACTCATAATTTTGGCTCCTCCATCGTAGCAGCCTTAGTTATGATTGTAATGGGTCTTCTTTTTGCTGCAGTTGCCGGATATCTTGTCGGCATCATCGGCTCATCATCTAATCCCATTTCAGGACTTACCTTGACTACGTTACTCATTGCAGCATTAATGATGGTTCTTATGGGGCAGAAAGGAACAGAAGGCATTGCTGCTGTGTTGGGTGTAGCAGCTGTTGTTTGTTGTGTGGCAGGCGTTGCAGGAGATATGATTCAAGATTGGAAGGTCGGACATATCCTTGGTGGAACTCCTTGGCAAATGCAAATCGGAGGAATCATCGGTGTTGTGGCTGCTGCATTAACTTTGACCTTCTCTCTACGCCTTCTACAAAACAATATTGCAGGAGGAATCGGAGGAGAAATTCTTCCCGCTCCACAAGCTGGATTGATGGCTGCTATGGCAAAAGGAATTGTCGGAGGAGAAATGGCTTGGCCTTTGGTCATCGCTGGAATGCTTTTATCAGTTGTACTTATTCTAATAGGATCTCCGTCTCCAATGTTAATTGCCGTAGGCATGTATCTTCCTTTTCGCTCGACGGCCTGCATCTTCTTTGGCGGCATCCTTAAACTCATTCTTAACAAGGCTGCATCAAAGAAAAAACCCACTGAGAAGGGAAAGGAAATCTTAGGAAACATTGGCTTACTGCTTGCTTCAGGTCTTATCGCAGGGCAAGCTCTTATGGGAATACTCACAGCTGCATTAAAAGGTGCAAATATTACGCTTCCTACCTCTTTAAATAACCCATGGCTTGCTTTGATAATTTTCTTTATCGTTGGATTCATCCTGATATATTTCCCCTATAAAAACATGGTCTCATCTGGAGAATACGGGAAATAAACTAAATAGAAATACTTGTATTAATCCTGAAGCGAAAATTAGAATATTGTGATAAAAAATAATAGGCCCGAATGCATTAATCTTCTTGAGCTCATTCCCAAGAGAAACATCTCATGGGAAAACAAAGAAGAGATTGTTATTTTACTTAAGCCAAAATTTAAAATCCCTTTTCTCGCGAAGCACCTCCTTCCACGGATGAAAAAGCCATTCTACAAGATTAAGCTGGATGAGATTGGAAGCGCAGTTTGGATTCTTTGTGATGGTCATCGTACAGTAAAAGAAATTGGAGATTTACTCCATGCTAAATTCGGGGAAAAAGCAGAACCCTTGTATGACCGACTTTCTATGTTTTTTCAAAGCCTGGAGAGAAACAAGTTCATCGTTTTTTAAAAACTGTATAACTATTCTGAGTTTAATCAAGGTCTTCAGAAAAAGATTATTATCTGGATTTTCAAAAAAATTGAATAAAAATCTTAATTCTTTTAGAATAATTTTTTAAAAGGTTTAAGATGGCAGTACTACCTATAATTAAATATTGCAGTCCTACTCTTCATAAAAAAGCCAAAGATATCAAAAATATTGATAAAGAAATCGAGGCGCTTTCGCAAAACATGGTTCAAACCATGTATGCTGCCCCTGGCATCGGCCTTGCTGCTCCTCAAGTCAACCAAAGCCTCCGCCTGATAACCATAGATTTAACTGTAGGAGAAAAGGCAGGGAACCTGATCATCTTGATAAATCCTGAAATCCTGGAGCAGGAAGGAGAGACAATTCTTGAAGAAGGATGCC
>DAOUSP010000104.1 GCA_030627155.1 Candidatus Aminicenantota bacterium | reverse complement strand
ACTTGAAGCTCTTCTTATAGTTGCTGATAAAGATCATTCTTTTTTGATTTCTGGAACTGGAGATGTTATCGAGCCAGACGACGGGATTCTCGCTATCGGCTCTGGAGGCCCATATGCATTAGCTGCGGCCCGGGCATTAATCCGGAATACCGAATTATCTTCGAAAGAAATTGCTTTAGAGGCATTGAAAATAACTTCGGATATTTGCATTTACACCAATGACCAGATTATTGTTGAGGAGCTTTAAATGCCTATTGTTTTACCTCAAGATTTAGAGAAACCTGTGAGCCAGATTCAAGAAATAGAGCTGACTCCTAAAGAGATTGTCTCTGAGTTGGATAAATATATCATTGGACAGGAGGCTGCGAAAAAAGCAGTGGCCATAGCTCTTCGAAACCGGTACCGCAGGCGAAGACTTCCTCCAGAATTGGCTGATGAAATCGTTCCAAAGAACATATTGATGATAGGTCCAACAGGAGTTGGAAAGACAGAAATTTCTCGGAGACTTGCTCGCCTGACATCTTCACCTTTTCTCAAAGTCGAAGCCAGCAAATTCACGGAAGTTGGATATGTGGGGCGCGATGTGGAATCAATGATAAGAGATTTGGTACGCATTTCTGTAGATATGGTGAAATCGGAAAAAGCTGAAGCAATCAAGGAAAAGGCCGAGCGGAATGCTGAGGAAAGGATATTAGATATCCTCGTTCCGTCTTTAGGAAGAAAACCGGGTACGTTGGAACAAGAAGAGACCGTCAGATTCTCTGAAACAAAGGAAAAATTAAGGCAGCAACTGCGTGCTGGGCTCCTGGACGAGAGGATGGTTGAAATCGAGATTAAAGAGAAAATGGCTTCTCCATTCGAGATTTTTTCCAACTCTGGTGTCGAGGAAATCGGCATCCAAATCCAGGAAATCATTCCTGGATTTTTAGGGGGGAGGCCAAAAAGAAGGAAAGTAAAGATTAAAGAAGCTCAAGAATATTTGCTTAATGAAGAGCAGCAAAGATTGATTGACATGGACCAGGTTTCTCGCTTGGCTATTGAAAGAGTGGAGCATTCAGGAATCATATTTTTGGATGAGTTGGATAAGATTTCCGGACGTGAAACTGGCCATGGCCCAGATGTAAGCCGTGAAGGAGTCCAGAGAGACCTTCTTCCTTTTATCGAAGGCACGACAGTTCATACTCGCTATGGCCTTGCGCGAACGGATCATATTCTCTTCATAGGGGCTGGAGCTTTCCATGTATCAAAACCTTCAGATCTTATTCCTGAGCTTCAGGGGAGATTCCCTATCCGGGTGGAATTGACATCCTTAAACAAGAAGGATTTTATCAGGATATTAACTGAACCAGAGAATGCTTTGATAAAGCAATGTAAAGCCCTATTAAAAACAGAAGGTATAATAATTGATTTTACTGAGGATGCGATTGAGGAAATTGCAGAGCTTGCAGAAAAAGTAAATGAAATCAATGAGAACATAGGAGCCCGACGATTATATACCATAATGGAAAAAGTCATGGAGGAGATTTCTTTTGAAGCTCCGAATATAAAAGAAAAAAACATTACAATTGACAGAAATTATGTCCAAAATAAACTTAAAGACATCGTCAAAGACGAGGATCTGAGTCGCTTCATTCTTTAATGAAAAGAATTCCTTATCTATATATATCTGTTTCTTTGTGTTTTCTACTGCTTTTATCCTTTTGCGGGAAAAAAGGGCCTATTTTGCCTCCTGTTGTAAAAATACCCAAACCAGTCAAGGACTGTAATGCTATACAAAGAGGCAATAAAGTCATATTAGAATGGAGCCTTCCAAATACTTATACAGATGGAAGCCCGATGGCAGAGATTGCAGAAGTTGAGATTTGGCTTTGGAAAAAAAAGAGTGAAGAATCCAGAAATGAGAATCCTGCCAAAAAAGAGGCAAGAATTTCTCTTGAGGAATTCCAAAAAGAGGCTGAGCTTCTTGCCTTGATAAAAAACGAAGATATTCCTCATTATAGAATCCAGGAAGAAAAGGATATAATCCAGTGCCGTTATACCTATGAATTGTCTGGTGAGGACGTTCTTTCAGAGACTCTGATATTCAGTTTTAAAATAAAAGATGGCAGGAAAAGATTATCAGCATTTTCTGAATTGCTTGTAATTCAGCCTAAAATACTTCCACCTCCTCCTATGAATCCCAATGCAGTTGTCTTTGAGGAACACATCAAAATCACATGGGAAGAGTCGGAGAAAAGTACAAATGAATCTACTATTCCCATTGTAAAAGGTTATAATATCTACCGTTCAGAAGGTCGAGGAAGAATGAGCCGGATAAATCCCAAGGTAATAAAGGAAACGGCTTTTATAGATAAAAAATTTGAATTTGGTTTTACCTATTTTTATATGATTCGAACCACAATTTCGGATTCTGCTCCATTTTATGAAAGCGATGACTCTGAAATTATTGAAATACTTGCAAAAGATGTTTTTCCCCCTGATGCACCTGTGGGGCTTATCGCTATTGCCGGAGAGGATTATATTGCATTGAGTTGGGATGCGAATTCAGAAAAAGATTTAGCGGGTTATAGAATTTGGCGGAAAAAAGAAGAAGAGCATAAGTACATACTGTTGACTCCTGATCCTGTTAAAGAAAATGTATATAATGATATAGTGGTTGAAAAGAATATTCGCTATTGTTATGCAATTACTGCTCTGGACGTATGTGGAAATGAAAGCAATAAATCTAAGGAAATAATTGAAATCATAAAGGAAGGCAAATTTGAAGATTTATCATTTTAAACACGATAACAAGATTTCTTATGGAATTTTGAAAGAAGAAATCCTTTTCCCCATTTCAGGCTCGATATTTAAAAAGTTTAAAGTTCATAATAAAGGGATTCCAATTGGCGATGTCATGCTTCTCCCCCCAGTGATGCCATCTAAAATAGTTGCCGTAGGGGCAAATTATAAGGACCATGCTTTAGAAATGGGCAGGCTTCTTCCTAAAGAACCATTGATTTTTTTAAAACCTCCTTCAGCAGTTGTGGGGCCCAATGATGTGATTATCTATCCTAAGATGGCAAGAAGGGTGGATTATGAAGGGGAATTAGCCCTCATCATAAAAAAAAGAGCTTATTGTCTATCCGAAAAAAACAAAGTAGAGGATTATATTCTGGGCTACACATGTTTTAACGATGTGACTGCGCGCGACCTCCAGAATAAAGATGTGCAGTTTAGTCGAGCAAAATCTTTTGATACGTTTGCGGCTATTGGCCCGTGTATTGCTACAGATATTGACCCATCTTGTGTTAGGATAAAAACTTTTCTAAATGGCAAGCTTCGGCAGTCTGGTTACACAAAAAATTTAATTTTTCCTATTCCATATTTAGTGCAGTTCATTTCAAATATTATGACATTGAATCCTGGAGATGTCATAGCTACAGGTACTCCAGCAGGAATAGGTCCGATGCTTCCTGGCGATAGGGTCGATATTCAGATTGAAGGAATAGGGACTCTTTCCAATACCGTTATGAAAATAAAACGGTAATATTGTTTATCTGGCTTGTTAAGTTATAATAGATAGATTAAAAAATAATAAACCTGACATAAAAATAAAATGAAAAAATGATACCTTGGAGGTGAAAATGAAAATTTTCTTGGATACCGCGAATCTGCAACAGATAAAAGAAGCTGCAAATTGGGGGATACTGGATGGCGTGACAACAAATCCATCCTTGATATCCATGGAAAACATCCCATTTGAAGACTTGGTTAAAGAGATTTGCCGGGTTGTCGCCGGCCCAGTGAGTGTCGAGTGTGTATCGACTAAAGCTAAAGATATAATAACAGAAGCTAAGGGCTTGGCAAAGCTTGCAGACAATATTGTTGTAAAAATCCCCATTTGTTTAGAAGGGTTGAGGGCTATCAAAGTACTTTCTTCAGAAGGCATTCATGTAAACACAACATTAATCTTTTCACCTCTTCAGGCGCTGCTGGCAGCTAAAGCTGGAGCGAAATATGTCAGCCCATTTGTTGGAAGATTGGATGATATTTCTCACGATGGGATGGATTTGGTAGATCAGATCCTGACAATATTTGATAATTATGGCTTTGAAACAGAGTTGATTGTGGCAAGCATCCGGCATCCGCTTCATTTTGTTGAGTCTGCCTTAATGGGAGCAGATATTGCCACAGTACCTTTTGGAGTTTTAGAAAAAATCATTAAACATCCTCTTACAGATATCGGAATGGAAAGATTCCTTAAAGATTGGGGAAAAGTCAAGCGCCGTTAAAAGGTTTAATCGGAAAGTATTATTTATCTTTAAAGAATAAAACATGAAGTTCAGTCGTCGCCTTAAATCGCTTGTTACTATTTTTGTAATTCTTGCCATATTATTTGGAGGAGGGGCTTTTCTGAAGAATATGTTTCTTCGCCAGCTAAAGGCAAAAATTCAATCGAATTTTGATTTTAATCGTCTCCATTTTACGATTTTTCCTCCTGGCTTAATTATAGAAGAACTAAGAACCAAATCACTGCATCCTTTTTTTTCTGCAAAAGTGTAAAGCTAAAATTCTCTTATAAGTCTCTGTTAACACAAAACAGACCATTTAACGTTTTAATCGATCATCCTGTATTAAGAATTTATCCCAATGCCCAGCCAAGCAAAAAAGAAGGAAAGATAGAATTAAGCACGGCGATTCCTATTTCAATAGGAAAGGCATTGATTAGAAAAGGGGAAATCTATTATTGGGGAAAAGAACTACGCATTCAGTCCAAAGGCATCAATGCTCTTTTTACTCAAAGGAAAAATCGATTAGTATTTGAAGCGGAAATCAAAGAGAATTTATTTTCTTTGAACTCTGAGATGCCTCCTGTTAGAGGGCAGGTAAGTCTTTTTATAGAGGGGGATGAAAGAGAAATTCATATAAAAAAGTTCAGGTTCGTTGGGGCTGAAAGATTTCTAAAAGCCCAAGGTACTGTGTGGGACATTTCCGATCCTGTGTTTAAGATTAACAGTTCTTTTAAAGTAGAATCAGGATTGATCGCAAAGCTCTTGAGACTGCCATTCGAATGGGGAGGCGAGATCAGTGGTAAAGGGGTTTTTAGTAAAACAAGAGAAGGAATCGGCATAGTCAGTAGTTTTTCAAGTAAAGCCCTCATTTTAAACCATGTTGCAATGGGAAAATGTAACGGAAGAGTAAATTATAAGAAGAAAAAAGGGGGAAACGTTGAATTGTCATTCCAAAAAAGGGGGCTTCTACGTGAATATGTAAATATTCAATTTAAAGAAAATT
>DAOUSP010000187.1 GCA_030627155.1 Candidatus Aminicenantota bacterium | reverse complement strand
CCATTGCTGCTTTAACCTGATAAAGGTGATTGGAAGCAATTTTTTTGATCCTATCGTCTTCGGCTGTTTGATAGATTTCAAGCCAGTGCTCCCAGGCTGTTTGATAATCTGTAAGTTTGAATGCTGCATTGGCAAAAAGTCTGCGTGCTATAGGTGGAGCGCCTTCTATTTCCATTGTCTTTTTGTAATAATACTGAGCCAGTTTGAAATCTTTTAATACCATTTGGGCATAATGGCCAGCTTCAAATGGGAATATCCATTGGCTTGGGTTTTTTTCCAGGCCTCTATCAAGAATTTTAAATGCAGTGTCAAAGTCTCTGGCTTCATAGACTGCAATGATAGCTCCGAGTTCATATGGATCGAGATATTGGTGGTCCAATTCTGAGATGATGGAAAAAATATGGTCGAGGTACTTAAATCGGTCCTTAATAAAATAGTTGCTGTAGTATTGAATTGACCAGATGTAAATAAGGTCGGCTAAAAGCGAGTGGTAGCCAAAAGTTGCAAATTTCAGGTATTTTCCAGAAGGAACATAGATTATTGAAGAACCTGGAATCTTTTCCCTTGGGATCGAATCAAGCTTAATTTTGAGCCCCATAAAAAGCGCTAAACTCATGATAAGCAAAAGGATAAACGTTCTTTTTTTCAGGGTCATCAGATGAAGTCCCTTTTCCTAAAAACCAGCATAGAGAGTATTAGCACAAAGAGAGTATAAAAAATTCCATAAAAAGAAGAATAGACAAGAACTTTTGAAGGGATTAACAGATGATGAACAACTTCTGTTTTGAAGTTAAAATTTTCTAAATCAGGCAAAACTGTATATAAAATCTGAACCAAGATTTTCCCAACCCCTGGCTTCATCTTTTGGAGTAGGGTCTCGAATCCCCATGACAAATGACCAATAAGGTAAAAAGCTACAGAAAAAATAGAACTTAGAATTGGAGAGGAGAAACAGGAAAAAAATATGGCAACCGCAGTGATAAGGCATAACTCAAGAAAGATGAAAAAAATGGCTACAAGCATTGCCCACTCTATTGTGTAAGTATGGAGAAATAATAATGCAAGGAAAATAATACTCATCAGCAACAGCATGATAAATAGGGTGAAAATTAAACCTAAAAATTTCCCGAGCAGGAATTGGTATCTGTGGATGGGTTTTGAAATCAAGGTATATATTGTTTTTTTATCTATTTCTTTATATACAAGGCCAGTTCCGATTAAAATAGCCATCAAGGCTCCAAATAAAGAAATAGAGGCCAATCCGACATCTTTTATTATCTTATTCTCATCGCCAACCGTAAGAAGTGAAAGAACTCGGGAGAATCCGATACATACAGCAGCAAAGAATAGAAGGAGGTACAAAATCCTGTCCCGGATAGCTTCCTTGAACGTGTTATTAGCAACAGCCCGTATTTTCATTGTTGGGTTACCATGCCTACAAAAAGATCTTCCAGGGTTTCTGTCCTTGGTATGAGGGAGTGGATTTTGCCTTTGTGTTCTTGGACAAGCTTGAGGACGTCATTGACTTTTTTCTCATCGAAAACTTTTAGAAGTATTCGTCCACCGTCTCCAGCAAGGCACTCGCCTAAGCCTTCAATGTCTTTCTTCTCTATTCCGGAAAGAATGATTTCAGTAAACAGGATTTTTTCTGAAATCAAATCCTGAAGTTTTCCTTGATTTATCACTTCCCCTTGAACAATAATAGCGACCCGATCACATATCATTTCAATGTCCTGAAGAATATGGGATGATAGAAAAACAGTTTTTCCATTATCTCTGAGTCTGACTATGATGTCTCTAATTTCCTTCCTTCCAAGAGGGTCAAGCCCTCCTAATGGCTCGTCTAAAAGCACAAGCGATGGGTCATTGATGAGGGCCTGGGCAAAACCGATTCTCTGAAGCATTCCGCGTGAAAATTTCCGCAATTGGATGTCTTTAGATTGATTTAATCCTACCAAGGAAAGAAGGTCTGTAATTTTTTTGCCTATCTCTTTTTTATCCAAGCTAAATAACTGGGCGTAGAATCGGAGGAATTCGGATGCTGTAAGGTAGTCATAAAAATATGGGTTCTCTGGAAGGAAGCCAATTCGCTGTTTTGCTTGAAGAGATAAATAGTCATGCCCTAATATTTCAATCTCCCCTTTGTCAGGGAAAATCAGCCCTAAAACGCACTTAATCGTGGTTGTTTTTCCAGCGCCGTTAGGTCCAAGATATCCAAATATTTCCCCTTCTTCGACTTTGAGAGATATTCCTTCAAGAATTTTTTTTCTTTTTGGGATAAATCCGGTTTTAAAAGACTTGTGGAGGTCTTTTATTTCAAGTGCTATTGCCATTTTGTTTTTTCTATTATATTGAAATTAAATTTTATTTCAACAGGAGGTAACCCATTTTTTAGATTTCCACGTATGATTTTATTTGTGAAAGAATACAAAAATTTTCAATCCGGGACAACATGCTTAAGTGAGTCTGGGTTAATTGTTATATAGAAATCGCCTCCAAGATAACACAGAGGAAGGATATGCCTTGTATTGAGGGTGCCGTGTTCATTGAAGCTCTTTTCTTCCTCATGGACGGCAAGGACTTCGCCTATGAAGAAATCATGGTCCCCGAGTGCTTTGATGTCAATAACCTTGCATTCCATGGATACATAAGCTTCATCAATAACAGGAGATTTTATCACTTGTGATGGAGAGAGCTTTACTTGGAATTCTTTGATTTTATCTACTGTATGGCCAGATATTCTTCCCATCTGGGCAGAGAGCTTGACCTTGTCAGAGCTGATAAAATTTACTGTGAATTCCCTGGCTTCTGAAATAATTTCATGTGTGCGGCGTTTCTTTGAAATGCAAATGCCAAATAATGGGGGATTGAAAGAGAGAGCAGTATGCCAGGCACAGGCCATATAATTGATTTTGTTGCCTGATTGAGCGCCAACAATAGCTGCTGGATAAGGATAGAAATATTGGAAGTGTTTTATTTTAGTTGTTATTTTTTTCATAACTCCTCCTGAATTTTTCCTGCCAATGTTCTATTTTTCCACTTTTTCCATAATACCAAATTATTTATGTTTCCTCTACAATTTTTCTGATATCGTATGAATCTGTATTTCCGTGAGAGTTAATTATGAACGTGTAATTTGTCACAGTGCCGGTTCCCCTCATCGTTGCCAAGACCCTCCCACCCTCCACAATGGGCTTCAGATGGAGAGGAACCGTCGCCGTACTT
>DAOUSP010000216.1 GCA_030627155.1 Candidatus Aminicenantota bacterium | reverse complement strand
GTTTATACCCGGTTAGGAAAACCCACTTTCTCTTGATGATTTCTTTTTCCTTCAGAAGTGAAGCTATCTGGCTTACACTGCTCCCTTTTTCAATTTCCAATAATATTTTTTTTTGAGGAGTTTTTGGCAATGAGAGAAATTCTACAGCGAACCATATAGAAAGGGAAAAGAAAAGAAGGACAGCAAGGAGAAGAGCCCGTTTAACGATCTTCAGAGTCATTAGATGATATCCGTTTGTTTTCGAGATAACTGGCAAGGATGATGGTGGCAGATATCTGGTCCTTAATTTTTTTTCTCCTGCGGCTTTTCATTTTTTGGGGCCGTATAATGTTTAATGCCTGTTTTGTCGTTAACCTTTCGTCCCAAAAGACGATTGGAATGCCCACGGTTTTTTCAAGCCAGCTTGCAAATTTTTTTGTTTTCTCCACACGGTTTCCTGGAGTTCCATCCATTCTTAATGGAAGGCCGATGACAATTTCGCTGATTTCGTATTGAGCAACAAAATCTTGGAAATATTTTCTATCTTTTTTTTTGCCTCTGAGAGTATATTTCCCGAAAGATTGTGCGGTCAGTTGTAGCGGGTCGCTTATAGATAAACCAATATGTTTATCTCCGAAATCAATTCCTAAGACTCTCATTTTGGGAAGCTGCCCCTTATCCTTTTTTTCTTCTGGTGGCGTTCAAATCCAAAATCGATAAGCATTTCTAATAGTTTAGAAAAAGAAATCCCACTCGCTTCCCATAACTTAGGATACATGCTTATTTCTGTGAAGCCAGGAATGGTGTTGAGTTCATTTAGAATAATTTCCTCTGTTTTTTCTTTAAGGAAAAAATCTACCCTTGCCATGCCTGAACAATCAATTGCTTTATATGCGGTAATGGATATGCGCTGAATTTCTTTCACTGTGGTATCTGGAAGTGAAGCGGGGATACGGAAGGATGTTTTTCCTTCGATATATTTATCCCTGTAATCATAAAATTCTCTAAAAGGAATGATTTCTCCAGGAAGAGAAGCAATTGGGGCGTCATTTCCCAAAACACTGCATTCTATTTCGCGGCCTTGGATTCCCTCCTCCACCAGGACTCTTCTATCGTATCGGAAAGCTTTTTCTATAGCTGTTTCCGCCAGAGTGAAATCATTCACTTTTGTTATTCCAACGCTCGATCCTAAATTAGAAGGTTTAACAAACACAGGAGGGGAAAATTGCGATTTTATTTCCGTAAGGATTTCTTTCCTATTTTCAAGCCAGTCCTGTTCGTAGAGCAATTTATTGGAAACCACAGGTAAATCTAATATTTTCCATATGATTTTACTGAGTGCTTTGTCCATCCCAACTGCTGAAGCCAGCACGGATGCTCCCACATAAGGGACATCCGCCATTTCGAGAAATCCTTGAAGAGTCCCATCTTCTCCATATGGGCCATGAAGCACAGGGAAGTAGATATCGGCCTTTATGGTTTGCGCCATATGTACGGATTCCCAGGGAAGAAATGAATAAAAATCCCCCTTTTTTAATTCCGTAAAAGATTCTAATGGGGACTCGACAACACGCCATTTTCCTTCTGGGTTGATATAAAGCGAGATGACATCGAATTTGTTTCTGTCGAGATTATTGTAGATAGAAGCAGCAGAAATTAAGGATACTTCGTGCTCTGCGGATTTTCCTCCAAAAAGTAATGCCAGCTTTATTTTTTGCATGGTTATTATTTTGCCATTTTTTACAGAATTATTTTATATAAATAGAAATATCAAGTCCAGTTTATTCACACGAGACCTCCTTCATCTGTCTTTAGATGGATTATTTTTATGTTAAGAAGAAGACGAAAGGATGTCAAGATTAGATGCTCACTATGTGTATGAATTTGTTGACAGAGTGGTTGAGGCGGGATATAATGGAAAAAATTTTGAAGAAAATCAACTCAAGCAAGAGGTGCAATGTGAAACGTTTTAATTTATTAAAAAGAGGGAAAATTGTTTTTTTGCTGGGTCTTTTGGTTTGTTTTGTTTTTTGGGGGAATATCACAAAAGCAGGATTGCCACAGCAGGTTCAGGTAAATGAACAAGAGATTAAGAAGGCAAAGATATTCCAAGATGTTTACCCGCTTATATCCGAGTCAGACTTGTATTGCTCTTTTTTTATCTTGGATGAGGAGATGCCAGAGATTCAAATTATTGGAGCAGAAAGAGAATATGAGCGAAATCTTTTAAATAATGGTGATGTCATCTACATCGATAAAGGGAAAAAAGATGGAATCGAATCCGGGCATCTTTTCTTAATTCTTGAGGTCGGTTCAAATTTCAAGGGTTTTGGCCCATTATCATTCAAAAGAGGCAGGGCCCGTATTCTTCATGTGGGAGAAGGTCGTTCTTCAGCAAGTGTAGAAAAATCTTGTGGACAGGTTATGGTTGGGCAATTTCTTGTCCCATTCCAAGATAAAGAAAGCATCATAGGCAAAGATTTGGGCTATGATATATCTCCTTTACTAACTTCAGGAATTCAGGGAAACATTATTTATTTGGACACAGATATCAACCAAATAGCCAGAGGCCAATGGGCGCTTGTAGATCTTGGCCAAAAAGATGGCATACAAGCTGGGGATCAATTGATTGCATACAGGCAGATTGTTGAAGGCGGGCCACTTCAGATAATTGGGAATGTGGTCGTAATCGATTCCCAGAAGATGACATCGACCATCAAGGTCCTTTCCTGTAAAGATGTATTGAGAATAGGAGATAGAGTCCAAACCCGCCCTGTAGAATGATTTGATAAACCTTAGTAAGATAACATGATGATTTGATGCACCTCCACATGGGGTCTATTGTGTGATAGATTACCCATGGACGAAAAAATCAAATTAACAGGAGGTGCCTTAATGAATTATAT
>DAOUSP010000137.1 GCA_030627155.1 Candidatus Aminicenantota bacterium | reverse complement strand
TTCTTTTCCGTTACAAGAAAAACATGACCGTGTATGCAAGGGCTTTGGAGAAACGGGGGATTCCTTATGAGATAACAGGAAGTGGTGCATTTCCAGAATCTGAAGAAGCAAAGGAAATTTTGAATCTTGCGAAGGCTTTGAACGACCCTGACAATCCTATTTATACCGTGGCTGTGTTGCGAGGGATTTTTTTCGGGGTGAGCGATAAGGATCTGTATGAACATAAACAAAAAAGGGGATGGTTCTCTTTTTTAAGGGGAGAGGATGAGAAGGAGGGATATGTAAAAGACAAGGTTTCACAAAACCTTTCCAAACTCAGGCAGTGGTGGGAATGGATAAGGGAGTATCCCGCGACAACGGCTCTGGAGATGATCTTCGAGGATTCGGGAATCGTCAATTTTGCCGCATCTTCTGAGATTGGGAGCAGCCGGGCCGGGAATCTTTTTAAGCTTTTGACAATTCTTCGAAGTCAGGAAAGGGAAGGAGCTGCATCTTTTGCTGAGCTTGTGGATTACTTGGAGGAGCTCGTTTCTGTATATGAAATAGAGGAGATGAGCCTTACTCCGGGGAGAAAAAATGCCGTGCGGCTGATGAACCTGCATAAGGCAAAGGGATTGGAAGCCTCCTTTGTTTTTCTGGCAAATCCTGTGGGACAAAGGGAGCGTGCTCCGGATAAACACATCATCCGGAAAGGAAAAACTCCTGAGGGATATTTTCTGTGCAGCAAAAAGAGTGGACGGTATCAAAGGACGGCCCTTTCCCATCCTGTGGGTTGGGAGGAAAAAGCAGAGGAGGAGAGGCTGTATGCCGAGGCAGAGGAGCAGAGGTTGATGTATGTGGCATCGACGAGGGCCAAAGACTGTTTGGTTGTGAGCACATATGAGGGGGTGCTTGGGGAAAGACGTGCGTGGAGTCCTTTGGACGATTGTATCCAGACTGTGCCCGAGCTCGAGATTCCTGATGTAAGGTTTGTGGAGGAGAGGAAGAAACTGAGACTCAAGAAGGGCGAATGGGAAGGAGCGAAGGAGAAGATAAAGGAGAGGCGGGATGTGGTGGCAGTACCGACTTATGCCGTGGAAAGCGTGACGTCGCTCGCCAAGAAGGATCTGGAAGTGCCCGAGTGGAGGCGGGGAAGTTACGGTATGGCCTGGGGCAGAGCCGTCCACAAGATGCTCGAGATTTTGGGGAAATGGGATGTGGATTGGGATGGTGATGGCCAAAAGCTTGGTCTGCTGGCAGAAAATGTCCTTGTGGCGGAAGAAATAAGCCTGGACAAAAAGATTGAGCTTGTAAGATTGGTCCTGTCGATAACAAAATCCGAATTCTGGGAAAGAGTGAACCAAGCCGAGAAAAAATTCTTCGAGGTTCCGTTCTCGATCATGACAGATAGAGAAGCCCTGGGAATAACTGATGGGGAAGAGGTAAGGGCACAAACGGGTGATTTAACAACGCGTGAAAGTAATAAACCCGGTAAAAAAGATTCGAAAAACAAGAATATAGACAAGCAGAGACTCCCGGTCATCTTAATCGGTGCCATCGACCTGGCCTTTTTAGAGAGAAACGGGTGGATAATCGCCGACTTCAAGACAGATGATATTAGAGACGACCTCGAAAGCTTCGTGAATTATTACGCCCCCCAGGTCAAAATCTACAGCCGATTCTGGGAAGAGATCACCAAACAACCCATAAAAGAAGCCGGCCTGTATTTCACCTCCATCAATAAATGGGTCGAAATTTAATAGAGATTGTTGCCATGGGGTAAACATGGATGCATGGACAGTATTATCTTATCTATTATTAGGAGGATTACTGGGAATGGTAGGACAGGGAATACGTGTCATGGTTGGTCTAAAAAAGAAATACGATGAATCGCTTCGCTCAAATAAAAAATGGAAGGATATTTTCGATGCCAGGCAGCTATGGATTAGTATACTTATTTCATTTCTTATTGGCTCAGTAGCCGGGATTCTCGGAGTGATTAATTATATAGATCAAGCCATAACAAAAGAATTTCTCTTCACCCTGATTGGACTTGGATATGCTGGGACAGATTTTATCGAAGGATTTATAAAGAAGAAGTATCAGGCGCAAGAATAAAAAAATAAGCTATGATGAATCCCGGGGAAAGAGGAAGCATGAGGAAAAAAGCCATTCAGGATCTTAAAGAATGGAAAAGAAATTAAAGATTGACAAACATGTTGCCAAAAGTTACAATGTTGTCCAAATGGACAACATGAAAAAAATAGGCAACTATGAAAATGGAAAAGAACATTATCTCGGGCATTAAAAAGAAATTAAAAAAGCTCCTACCTTTAGAGAAACTTGTGTTTCAAGCAGAGCCGAAAATTGACCAATTTGGGCCTGATTTCATTGCTGAACTTTTTCTAAAAAACAGTAACTTCAAATTAATAGGGGAAGTTATAGAAAAAGAAAGTTCTTCAATTTTCTATAAGAGTATTTTTCGATTGAAGTTGTATATAAATCAAAGACCAGAATATGTGCCTATTTTAATAGCGCGATATTTCAGTCCTAAAAAGCAAGAATATTGCAAGAAAAATGAGATAAATTTTTTGGATTTATCGGGAAACGTGTATTTAAAACATAACAATATTTACGTGGAAAAAGTAGGTTTTTCAAACCAATATCCAGAACATAGAATAGGAAGAAGTCCATTTTCAGATAGAGCACCTTTAATAATTCGTTTAATGTTAAACGAAAATAAAGTGTGGGGTGTTCGAGAAATAGGTGAGAAAGCTAACCTCGATGCAGGTTATGTTTCAAGAATGTTCAGAGAGCTAGAAAAGCTGAATTATTTAGTTAGAAAAGATAGAAAAGGTGAATTAAAACATCGCAAGGAGTTGTTAGAAGACTGGGTCCAGGTTTATGATTACAAGAAAAATAACGAAAACAAATATTTTTGCCTTGCCAAAGGACCTGAAGAAATCCTTAATAAATTAAGAATTTTAAAAATCCCCAAGGAACTAAATTATGCTTTGGGTTATCATGCTGGGGCATATCTAATCTCGCCTCATGCTGTTTTCAATGAAGTGCATATTTATGTATCTAACAAGGAATCGTCAAATTTCTTTGTCGAGCAGTTAAAACTTAAGCCTGTAGAAAGAGGAGCTAATTTTATAATTGTTTTTCCATATTACAAGCATTCCGTATTCTTTAATAAACAAAAGATTAAAAACCTATGGGCAGTATCGGATATTCAGCTCTATCTTGATCTTTATAAGTATCCTTTGCGAGGTCTTGAGCAAGCTGAGCATCTGTATGAAAAGCGGATTAAGAAATTAATTGAGGGTAAATAACTTTTATGTCGAATATTTTTAAAAAAGAATTTTTCAGCACTCTTCTAATTTTAAGAGATTATTTGTCTGATATCGTAATTGCCGGCGGGTGGGCTCCGTTCATTTATTATCAATATTTGCTTTCAGACAAAGAAAGAGAACCACTTAGAACAAAGGATATTGATATCATTGTTCCGGAATTTGAGGTCCAACTCAAGAAACCCGAGAATTTTCAAATTTTATCCATTATAAACTTAAATTGTTATATACGTTAGAAATATTCTTGGGCTAAGCGCCATGGAAACTTATGAAAATAGGGGATTGGAAAAATTAAATTCATATTAATTTTGCATATAATAATTGTTAAAAGGAGATATTATGAAAAAACTATTAGCATTGGTGTCGTTATCCGTTTTTCTAATGATTTTTTGTGGAGCAATAGAAAAGGGAACAAAAACCGAGATGAAACCGGCAGAGGAATTGAATGTTGTAAGTGTAGCATATGAAAAATTAAGCGAACCAGAACTGCAAAAGTTTATTAAAGTTTATCCAGTTTTTAAAGAAGAGGCAGATAAAGCTGGCAAAAAAATTGAGCAAGAAGAAATAAATGATTTGGAAAATATGTTAGGTCAATATGCAATTATAAACAAAGAAATTCCTGGTCTCGATGTGAAATTAAAAGCTGCTGGTATGGCTTGGAGTGAGTTCTGGCCGGCATTTGCAAAGACGATTATGGCATATATCGCTGTTGAGTTTGAAGAAGGATCTGAAAAGATGGAAGAAAACCTTAAAATGATTGAAGAACAATTAAATAATCCTGACCTTCCTGATGAGGCAAAAAAGTCAATGAAGGAAGGAAAAGAAAAAATAGAACAGTTGATGGTGTTAATTAAAAAGGTTCCACAGGGCAATAAAGACCTCGTTATGAAACATAAAGAAGATATAGATAAAATGATGGAAGTTAATGTAGAGGTGGTAAAAATGGGAGATGTGTCAAATAAAATATAAAGAAGATATAGAAAAATAATGGAAGACTAAACATTTAAATAAATCCAACATACCCCAGAACATAACCTGAGACACGTACCTATTCCACTCTTTCTTTATTATTTGGGCAACAGAAACCATAGTCACAAAGACGCCAAATAGGCGCCAAAAAGACGCTAAGAAAAAATTAGAAATTATA
>DAOUSP010000070.1 GCA_030627155.1 Candidatus Aminicenantota bacterium | reverse complement strand
GTCTTTTGGTGCTGGCGCATCAAACACTTACATTGGCTTAACCCGGTTGAATTTTAAACATTCCAAAACTTTCTCATCCACCGAAGATCGATGGCGTCCTTGAGAATCCTGTCTGGGAAGACGAAGCTCTGAAAATCGATGGTTTCGTCCAATTTACTCCTAAAGAGAAAGGAACTCCATCTGAGAAGACTATTGCCTATATCGGCTATGACAATAAGAATTTATACCTTGCCTTTCGCTGCTATGATTCAGAGCCCGAAAAAATAAGGTCGAGTGTGACCAATAGAGACAATATCTTTGATGATGACTGGATTCTCATCTTCCTCGATACTTTTAATGAGAAACGACGGGCATATTCATTTTTCCTGAATCCTATAGGCATTCAGATGGATGGGATTCGGACAGAAGAAGGTGGGAACGACAACATAGACATAAGCTGGGATACGGTTTTTTATTCTGATGGGAAGATAGACAAGGAAGGCTTCACCATTGAAATGGCCATTCCTTTTAAGAGTTTCCGGTTCCCTGATAGAGAAGATAAAATTTGGGGAATCAGCATTGCTAGGACAATTGCACGCAAAGGTGAGATAATAGTCTGGCCTCCGATGTCTAAGGAGGAGTCTATCGTTGAGAGCGATTGTTGACTACAATCATTATTATAAGAAGCTTTACGGGATTATAAGAAGGTTTACGGGAGCTTTCTAGCCAGCTACATCCTGAAGCCAGGAACAGTGTTTTTCCTGGGCATTGACAACAATCTCTTGAGGGATGAGTTCGGAGATTATAACCGCACTGACTACAGTATATTTTTGAAATTCTCCTACTGGTGGAGAATTTAATAGATAAGACCTGTATCTATAGAAAAGTAATATCCTTATCTTCTTATTTATGACACAAAAAATCAGGAAAAAACTTCCTGAAAAATCTGTGCACCTAAATTAATTTTATGGTAGGCTTCGATTAGAAACAGATTTACAACAGAGGTAAGGAAAAAGAGGGGATAAAATCAAGCTGTTTTAGCTCTAATTTCATCCCCTCTATTTTTAAACTACTTTCGAAATCGAGAATAGTTATCGTTTCTTTCAAACCTTGGACGTTGTTTTCTTGCTTGGTTGACTCTCAGTTTTCTACCTTTAAAGTCAAAGCCGTCTAAAGAGGAAACAGCCTTTTTGGCATCATCCTCATTTTCAAACTCTGCAAAGCCGAATCCTTTCGACCTTCCTGTGAGTCTATCTGTTATGATTTTAAGATCTTTTGCTTGAAGTCCTTTTCCTTCCAAGACTTGCTTGAGATCATCTTCTGTAACGCCATAGTCCAAGTTGCCGATATAAATTTTTCTTTCTTCTTCCATGATACTTAGTCCTTAAAAATTTCTGCAAAAAAAGATAAGTTAAATTCTTTTCTTTTTTGCGTTAATCCTCCTTGATTAAAATAAATGATTTTTTATTCTTTTTCCCTGGGGGGGAATTAGAAGCTTCTCCATAATGGGGTTTTTGTGTGAAGTATTTCCAAAATATATTCTCTCGAAGTATTACTTATAGCACAGTTGAAACAAGAATGTCAATCAAAAAAAATCTGTGTCAAAACAAAGTGAAAATGTCCGGTCCTGCTTTTTTACTCGTTCTCGGCTTTTTTAACTTTGTTATCTCGCGAAAACGAAAACTTCAATGAAAATAAAGACTTTTCGGGCACAAATAGTTTGCTTTTAAAGAAAAAACAAGATAAATTAACCAAAGCTTATTTTAGGAGGAAAATATATGAAAAAAGTAATAATTTTCTGGCCATTGGCGATTCTTTTTGCCTTATCCCTAATGCTTTCTCCGAATTTTGCGCAAGCTGACTACGTTACCAAAAAGATAAAACACACAGACGAATTTGCCATGATGGGACAAACACAACCTGCAAAAGACGAAGAAGGAACAACATGGATGGCAAAAGATAAAATGAGGCAAGATGAGGGAAAAGATAGAACGACCATAGTCCGGTTCGACCTGAAAAAAATCTATCTAATTGACCATGCAAAGAAAACCTATTCTGAAATAGATTTGCCAGTCGACATGGAAAAAATTTTACCGCCTCAGTCAAAGCAGATGTTCCAGATGATACAGGCCTCGGCCTCTGTCACGGCCACAGAAGAATCCCAGACGATTAAAAACTGGAAATGTAAAAAATATTTGGTTGAAATCGCTTTATCCATGATGGGAATGAGCATGCCCATTAAAATGGAAATCTGGGCATCAAAGGATGTTGGAATCGACTTAAACCTCTACAATAAATTTAACGCAGAAATCCTATCTACAAATCCCATGTTCAAGGGATTAGCTGAAGAATTAAAAAAAATGGAAGGATACCCCGTGCTTACAAAAGTTTCGATGAACATGATGGGAGCCGAACAAAAATACAAAGAAGAACTTGTTTCTGCAGAAGAGAAAGATGCTCCGGCAGGAACCTATGATCTACCTAAAGGCTATTCCATAACATCCTTTGATCCCGTGGAACAGAAAGAATAAAAAGCTGAAGTAAACTTCAACTACTCTTCACCTGCATCTCAAAATAAGATGCTGCTCTCTAATTAGATCGGCTCAACTGAATAAAAAGAGAGCCAGTAGAGGTATTCGAACCCCCGACCTACTGATTACGAATCAGTTGCTCTATTGTTAAAATTGTGTGTAAACTGAAATTGTAGTCTGGCTGCACTTATTGTCACAAAAATTTTCCGAAAGCGAATACATATTTCTATGAAAAATTGATATAATTCTTACAAATGAAGAACTCTCAGGCAAAAATGTTTAACAAGAAAGCTTCTAATCCGAAAAGCAAACCGGATCAAATTTTAGAAGCTATAGCATTAAAACCCGGGCAAAACATTGCTGATGTTGGTTCAGGAGGAGGTTACTTTTCTCTAAGATTTGCCAAAATAGTTGGACAAGAAGGAAAAGTTTACGCAGTCGATGAAAACCAAGATTTTTTACCTGAACAACATTTTACTATTTATTCAAAAAAATCATAGGTGATTCACAGGACATAAAAAGAGTGTCGTCAATAGCAGATAACAAAGCATATACGCTACGGGCTTACGCCCATGCCATTCCCGCCAGAGGAAGACAGGCTGGACATTACGCCCTATGGTCGCAATGTCATATATGCTGGAAAGGTTAGATGCAATGGCCATTAAATATGCTAAAATCTTAAGATAATAATGATATGAAAAGTTGGCACAAGATAATAGTTGGTGATTCAAGGCAAATGAAAGAGGTTTCGGATGAATCTGTCCATCTTATTATTACTTCTCCACCTTATTGGCAATTAAAAGATTATGGAAATGGAAAACAGATAGGTTTCAACGATACTTACGAAGAGTATATCAATAATCTTAATTTGGTCTGGGATGAGTGCTCAAGGGTTTTACATAAAGGCTGTCGGTTATGCGTTAACATCGGAGATCAATTTGCTCGTTCTGTATATTATGGAAGGTATAAAGTCATTCCAATAAGAACAGAGATAATCAAGTTCTGTGAAAGCGCTGGTTTTGATTACATGGGTGCCATCATCTGGCAGAAAGTCACTACTTGCCATACCACAGGTGGGGCAACAGTAATGGGTTCCTTCCCTTATCCAAGAAGTGGGATTCTTAAACTCGATTATGAATTTATCTTGATTTTCAAAAAATATGGCAATCAACCGAAAGTGAGTCATGAAGTTAAAGAACAATCGAAATTAACCCAGGAAGAATGGAATCAATATTTTACTGGGCACTGGAATTTTCCAGGAGAAAAACAGGATAAACATCTGGCAATGTTTCCCGAGGAATTACCTAGGCGTCTTATTAAGATGTTTAGTTTTGTTGGGGACACTGTCTTAGACCCATTTCTTGGTAGCGGTACAACGTCTTTTGCAGCCAAAAATCTGAATAGAAGCTCAATAGGATACGAAATAAACGAAGATTTTCTGCCAATCATAAAAGAAAAACTTGGGATAAACCAAAGTAATATTTTTCAAGATGTAACTTTTGAGATAATAAGACAAAAAGAACCAATAATGGATTTCAAAGAAAAGATTAAGAGACTCCCGTATATTTTCAAGGATCCAATAAAATTTGATAAGAAAGTTGATCCAAGAAAATTAAGATTTGGGTCAAAAATAGACCTGCCTGCGCCGCGCTATCTTTATTATGTCTATGCTATTAAATGCGATAACGGTAGTATTTATATTGGACAAACTGAGAATATGGAAAAACGCTGGCACGATCATATGGCGGGTAAAGTAAGGTGGACTAAAAAATATAAGGCTCTCGAGATTATTCATTATGAAGAATATAGCACCAAGGAAGAAGCGGTTGAGCGTGAAAAGGTACTGAAGACTGGATTTGGCAGAAAGTGGTTAAAGCACGAGTTGATAAAAAGCGCTTTGCGTCCATGGGATGAAAATGCGGCGCGGCAGGCAGGTAACTCTCATTCTGAAAGAGAAACATACTACACTGTGAAAGAAATAATCTCACCAGAAATCCTGATTTTAAACAATGGATTAAAAATTAGGTTATTAGGAGTGAAAGAGAATCAAGAAAAGAATGCCGAGGCTATTCGATTCTTAAGAGAAAAAATCCGCGGAAAAAAGGTATTCATAAAATTTGACAATATAAAGTATGACGAGAAAAATAACTTACTTTGCTATCTTTATTTGTCGAACAAGACTTTTCTAAATGCTCATTTGATTAAAAATGGCTTGGCTAGTGTGGACACTACTTTTGATTATAAATACAAATCAAAATTTTTATCAGAGAGAATGTTAAAATAATGGCAAAAGAGTGGATATTAAATCAGGCAAATATGAGATGGGGGCTAACTAAGAAAAATAAAGTTGGACCAGTCTCAGAAGAAATAAGAAAGAATTCCCCTAAATCCTTGAGAGATTGGGCGGAGTATTATTATAAAAATGTCTATACTAAAGAACATTTAGAAGAACTCGGAAGAAGGCTATACATAAAAATAACAGAAGTATGTCAGGCTGAAATTGAGAGCATAAGCGAAGAAGATTGTATCAATTTTATTACCAACTTAGTAATCAGTCGAACTTATGATGGGTATCAGTCTGAAATACAAACTATCTATGGACAATTGCAACAAGCATTAGGCGTTAAGGTAGAACCAGCACCGGATGAATGGGATAGGGGATATAATGTAGATTTCTTCATCAAGATAAATGAGAAATATATTGGACTTCAAATTAAACCAGCAGGATACGCCTATATTACTCAAATCATCAACGAATTAGAATTTCAGAAAAAGACGCATGAAAAGTTTACTGCCAAATATGGAGGTCATGTGTTTTATATTATTTCGGTGAAAGAAGGAAAAAAGAAAGTCATTTATAATCCAGAGGTTATTGAAGAAATCAGAAGAGAAATCGAGAGGTTGGTAAATGAATGATGCCACTCTATCGCCTAACAAAGCCTATACGTGCGCTACTCAGCCAGCTGGCGGATGCTCCCCCTTTGAGATATTGCCCCATTCGTCCGCAATTTCATATATGCTGGAAACGTTATATGAAATGTATCTAAAAATAAAAGGAATAGGAGGAAAATGCTATGGTTAAAAAACAAAGAGAATATGTAGATAAAAACCATAGGGTAAGGGAAACTTATTATGATTTATGTGAAGAATACGATGGTAGAAATGCTGAATCCATAAAAAGACAATTGAAACAGTTGATTAAGGAAGATCCCGATTTTTTAGACTCATATTTATTACTTTATGAGATATTGCAGGATGGTGGAAATTTCCACCAGGCAGAGAAGGTATTAAATGATGCTTATGGGAGAGCTCTGAAAATGATAACAGATAAAAAAGGCAACTGGCCTGACATATTAGAATGGGGATGGTTAGAAAATAGGCATATTATAAGAACTATTTTTAATAAAGCTATTTCATTATGGAGAAACAAAGAAATTGACAATGCTTTGGATCTATTTAGAAAATTGTTAAAAACAAATCCTGGAGATAATGTGGGTGCACGAGATTATATATTAGCGATTAGGATGGGCATGAGTTTTGAAAAATTCGAAGAACGCTTTAATAAAGGCGGCTATTATGATATGAAATTAGTTAATTGGTTTGATAAAAATTATAAGAAGTTTCCGGACGAATTTGATTGGTGGGAAGAAGCAATTAAAGAGTATGAATAGTGGACACATTTCATATAACACAGCATATCTGGCTTCATTATGCTCCGCCCAAATCCTGCTTTGCAGCACTTCAGATACGTTCGGAACGTTAAGTGAAGCGGCTGGCTTGAATTAATGAGGTAAAAGAGATTATGAGTAATCAAAAAGTAAGTTTCAAAACCGAAGAAGAGCTCAAAAAGGCAATCTTGCAAGAAAAAGCAAGAGGAACTCCCGATTTAGAAATTGGTCAGAAGTACGGAGTTACATTTAGATATATTGAGCGACTTATTACAAAATCACACGGGGTCAATATTAGTGCTTTGAAATTTTCAAAAAAAATAAAAACGCTTTATCCAAAGGATTTTAAAGAAGAACAAACCTCAGTTTGGAGCTTTAGACAAAGGGGCAATTGGGCAACTCATAGTGGGGAATACAGAGGAAACTGGTCTCCTTACATTCCTCGAAATGTGATTCTCAAATATTCAAAACCCGGCGAATTAGTTTTGGATTATTTCTGTGGTGCAGGAACAACGG
>DAOUSP010000203.1 GCA_030627155.1 Candidatus Aminicenantota bacterium | reverse complement strand
TAATGAACACTTTGCCCTTGTCAACATGAATATTTTCAATAAGAATTATTGCAGCCAAAAATCCTGCTGGCTCATTTGGATGGGTACCGCCAAGAACAAGAAGGTTTCCTCCCTCTTCTTTACCCTTGAAAACATAAACATCGGTATCCCCAGGAGTGCCTTTTAAAAGAGGGAAATAAAAACTGAGTTTCACTTTGTTAGAGATTCCTGGTCCTTGGAGGATGATATCTTCTTTGTGCATTTGCAAGAATTGTTTTCCTGAGAGAAATGAAATTAGGATTACCAATAAGAAAAGAATAGAACCTTTAATTGTTTCTTTTTTTATTGTTATAAAACTCATTTTATTAGAAATAACCTCAGCAGAAGCATGATGATAACAATTGCTGTTCCGGCCTGTTTCCAAAAGTTTTCTTCCCGGAATAAATACCAGATGAAATTCAACGTTAGGTAAAGGATAATCAAATGATATATAAGTCTTATCATTGTCCTTAAATGAATTTATCTAAAATTGGTGCCAAGAGTAAGATGATAATTCCCATAGAGAGCTCAAAAAGAGCTGGTATCAGACAATATCTAAGCACGTTGAAATAATTCTTTTCTTTGACAACCTTTGCTGCAAAGATGCCTGCTAAAGCTGTTGGAGGCATCAAATCTCCTAATCCGGCAATGGCAGAGAGGGCAGAGGAAGTGATGATGGCATTCTTGTTGATAAGAGCCAGAATAAATGGCACTCCTAAGATAGATGCGGACCCAAATGCAGACACAGCTCCAAAGAGTGGCATGCTCACAGCTATTCCAAGATACAGAAGAACTGGAGGTAAAGAAAGAAAAGACATGACCAGCCATCCTCTTCCGCCTGTCAATGTCATGATTTGGATAAACATTCCTACTCCAACAAGAATACTTAAGATAGGCATGGCTTCCTTTGCTGCTTCTTGAGTCACTTTGAAAAAATTGAATGGCAGGCCACAGAAAAGCCCAGCCAGGCTCCCTAAGAGGAATATTGCAGGGATTCCAAGCTTAGGCATCAAGGGAATTGAAAGGCTTTCTCCCAGCATCAAAAAAAAGACTGTAAAGAGTGGAAGGAATAGCGCAAATCCATATTTTTTGATATAGGATTTTGGCAAGATCGATTGCATTTGTGTGTAATCGATTATCTTGATATCCCTGTAACCTATCCAAAGGGAAATTATAATGGCAAGCGGAATGACTATTATAAGTAGGGGAATGGTCAATCCAACATAAGGCATATCTACTCCTCCGCCCATAATCATAACGAGGATGTTGACGGGCGGAGCAATCATGCCAAGAATTCCTCCCATGGCGATGAATGCTGCTGTTTTGACTTTGGGAAGCCCCATTTTCATTAGTACTGGGGCCACAAGAGCCCCTGTAGTGAGAACAGCCGTAGTGGATGAGCCTGTAATCATTCCTGGAAACATAATAAGTACCATTACTGTTAAGAGTAGAGAGAATTTTCTTTTGTAAAATGTCTTAAGTAAGATAGCAGTGATTGTATCTAAGGTGCCTGTAACAAGGAGAACTCTCATGAAAATCATGGCAGTGACAATAATTAGTATTGTGTCAAAATAGCCAAAACTGCCTTCCACAAGATGACGGAGAGCAATCCCTTCTCCTCCTGCTATTGCTCCTGCAACAGCAGAGAAAGCCAAAGAGACTCCAATGGGAAGCTTTAAAACCATGGCCAAAAGCGCAAAGACAAAGACCATAAATATAACTATGAAAGCTTCTGACATGGTGAGTTGAAGTTATTTAAAAGCTTTTTTTAAAGGCTGAAGAGTATCGACTGCCCTTTCCACGACTATAAGTGGTATATGATTTTCTTTGCAAATCGATGTGAATAATCCATCTTTGTTGCCTGATTCAACTACGATAGCCATCTTGGAGAATGGAAGAAAGGTGTTTATTAATTCGTCTGTTAGCTGCCCCCGCCGTGTTTCCCCTCCTAAGTGGAGGCACAGGATTGGAATGTTTTTTCTTTGCGCATCATCCACGAGAATCTGCACCCTGTTGGTTTCCTGGCTTAAATCCAGACCTGCTGCTCCTAAACCTTTGAGGCTTACTCCAAGGACAAGGACAAGCGTTTTTATCCCTTTGAATTCGTTTGCAAAGGCGGCCTTTGAGAGGGTTGCAGATAACCCTGCCCTTTTGGCAAGAACAGAAGCTATTTGCACTTCTGCACTCTGGCCGGCCGATGTGATAAGAATGGGCTGTTCAAATACATTTATCGCTTCATCTTTTTTTTCTTGTCCAAGTAAAGCCGAAACAATAATGAAGAAATGTAAGATAAAAATAGAGAGGATAATTTTTTTCATTATGTTTCCTTTTTTATAATATAAATTTTATATTACAAATAAACCACTGGATTGTATAGCACATTTTAATATCCAACTCCACATCCATCTCTTCGTGAATCGGCTCCGCCATGAATTATTCTTGTATAGGGAAGAATCATTATTCCTTGGGCGCCACCAAAGTATCGGTCATATGCCTGCCTTGCCTGGATTGTATGTCCCATTTTTTCGAGGTCTTGGACTGAAGTCTTGGGGATGCGGGATTCCACGAAGATGCTTCGGGCTTTTCCTTGAGAAGAGTAGGAAAAAAAACGAGGGGCTTCGATGGCCTCATCCAAAGATAAGCCAAAATCAATGACGTTTACTATAATCTGTGCAAGACTTGAGAAAATTCTTGTTCCACCAGGTGAGCCAAGGGCCAGGAAAGGCATATCGCCTTTATACATGATGAGGGGTCCCATGGAACTAACCGGACGATGGTTTGGGCCAGGAGCATTTGGCGAATCTGCCTTGCGGGAAAAGTCATCCATATGATTATTAAGAAGAAATCCTGTTTCTTCTGGCACAATGCCAGAGCCAAAAAAGTGGTTTATAGACTGAGTTAAAGAGACTATGTTTCCTTGTTTATCAATGACACAAAGGTGAGTGGTGTTTTCTTTAGCGTTTTCTTGCTCGTGAAACTCACTGTAAGGATAGAAATCGAGTGGATGCGCCGGGTCTATCTGTCCAGCGATATGTCTTGCATAT
>DAOUSP010000185.1 GCA_030627155.1 Candidatus Aminicenantota bacterium | reverse complement strand
ATGTGCTTCACCCGATTGGCTGGGATGCCCTGGGAATGCCTGCAGAAAATGCTGCCATACGAATGGGTGTCCACCCGCAAGAATGGACCCTTGAGAACATCTTATATATGAAAAACCAGTTGAAAGAATTAGGATTTAGCTATGACTGGTCCAGGGAAATCAGTACATGTAATCAAGAATATTACAAATGGAACCAATGGATATTTCTCAAGATGTTAGAGCGCGGATTAGCTTACAGGAAAAAAAGCTGGCTCAACTGGTGCCCTCAATGCCGGACAGTTTTAGCGAACGAACAGGTTATTGGACAGCAATGCTGGCGATGTGACACTGTTGTTGTTCAGAAAGAAATGGAGCAGTGGTTTTTAAGGATAACTGAGTATGCCGGGGAATTGATTTCAGGACACGAAGAATTAGAAAAATGGCCAGAACATGTGCTAACCATGCAGAAAAACTGGATTGGGAAAAGCACTGGAGCATATGTAACATTCCCTCTTGTGGGGCAGGACCAAGAAATCGAAGTTTTCACCACAAGGATTGATACAATCTATGGAGCGACATTTCTGGTGCTTTCTCCTGAACATCCATTAAGCAATAAACTTGTTTCACATTCCAACCAGAGAGAAAAACTTCAAGAATGGATTAGGAAAACTATACATGAACAGCACATACGGAAAGAAGCGCTTGAAGAAGAGAAATCAGGAATTGATACAGGTCAAAATGCCATAAACCCATTTACTGAAGAGAGAATTCCAATATGGATTGCGAATTATGTGTTGATGGAATATGGGACCGGGGCAATAATGGCGGTACCTGGCCACGACCAGAGGGATTTTGAATTTGCGAAAAAGTACTCCTTGCCCATTAAGGAGGTCATTATTCCAGAGGGAGGACAGCCCCAGGGGGAGCTTAAGGAAGCTTTTGAAGAACATGGCATAGTCATTAATTCTGGGCCTTTTTCAGGGAAAAAGTCTATAGATGCCATTGAACAGATGGCGCTCTGTGCTCAAGAGAAGGGGATAGGCCGTAAAAGCACTATTTACCGCCTCCGGGATTGGGGTATTTCACGTCAAAGATATTGGGGCACACCTATTCCCGTAGTTTATTGTGAAAACTGCGGAATTGTTGGAGTTCAATATGAAGATTTACCCGTGGTGCTCCCTTTTAATGTGGAGCTTAAGGGCACAGAAGGTTCTCCTTTGGAAAATATTGATGATTTTGTCAAGACAAAGTGTCCGAGGTGCAATAGAGAAGCCCGCAGAGAAACCGATACTATGGACACGTTCTTCGATTCTTCGTGGTATTATTTCCGGTATTGTTCTCCAGATGAGGAAGATTTTCCATTTGACTCTAAATCCGCTGATTACTGGCTTCCTGTTGACCTCTATATAGGAGGAGTGGAACATGCAATCCTTCATTTGATATATGCGCGGTTTTTCTGCAAGGTTTTGAGAGATTTTGGTTTGACAAGAATCAGCGAGCCGTTTCCCAGGTTGCTGGCCCAGGGAATGGTCCTAAAGGACGGGACAGCTATGTCCAAGTCCAAAGGTAATGTTGTTGACCCGGATGATATGGTGAAGAAATATGGGACAGATACTTTGAGACTGTTTATCCTCTTTGCAGCTCCACCAGAAAAGGAGTTTGCATGGGATGAGAAAGGCATCGAGGGGTGTTCTCGATTTTTGAACAGAATCTGGACATTTTTTCAGGAAAACATGGATATTTTCAAACAGTTTTCTCAAAAAGAAGACAAGCTATCTGACGATAAACCAGCCATGCGGCTGAAAATAAAGATGCATCAGACAATAAAGAAAGTTGGAGAGGATATAGAGATAAGACACCACTTGAATACAGCGATAAGTTCTATCATGGAATTTTTTAATGTGATAAAAAAAGAGAGCTATGAACTAAAGAAAAGCATCAGCGGGAAACTGCTTCTTAAAGATGCCATGGAAAAATTGATAATGCTTCTTTCTCCGTTTGCTCCTCATCTTTGTGAGGAACTTTGGGAGACGACAGGGCATAAGACTCTTTTGGCTCACACATGTTGGCCAACATACGATCCCAATTTGGCAAAGGAAGAAATGGTTACGATAGTTGTCCAGGTTAATGGAAAGCTAAGGGAAAAATTCTTGGTCAAAAGGGACACACCTGAAGATGAAATAAAAGAGTTGGCCCTTGGATTAGACCGAATTCGTAATATCATTGGAGAGAAGGAAGTCAGAAAAATCGTTTGCGTCAAAAATAAATTAATAAACATTGTGCTATAATGCGTTTATTCACATGAAAAAGGTTTTCTTACTCCTGCTAATATGCATTTTATCCAGTCAGTGCGGATATCACTTAAGAGGAACAGGGAGTTCTCTTCCCCCTCATATAAAAAAAATCTATGTGCCAATGTTCAAAAACTTAACTACCCGTTTTGAGCTGGATTTGAAGCTTACACAAAAAGTGATTGACGAGATGGTTTCTCGAGGAAAAATTGAAATCACCGCAGATGCATCCTCATCAGATGCGATTCTGGTAGGAGAAATCCTTTCGTTTACAGCCAATCCAATCGCTTTTTCTGGAGAGGCAACAGCTGACAGGTATAATATTACAATAGTGGCAAAGATTATATTAAGAGATTTAATCAGCAGAAAGATTGTTTTCATGAATCCAAATTTTGTATACCAGCAGGAGTATGAAGTTCCTGAAGGGACAGATTTTGAAACGGTGGAATCTGAGGCAATTGACAAAGTTGCAGAGAAATTTGCGAGGAGTTTAGTGATAACAATTTTGGAAGGATTTTAAAGGGGGTGTACAGCTTTTTTTTAAAAAAAGAGATTCGCGAAGATACTATTCTGCCTTGCTATTTTTTTTATGGAGAAGAAGTTTTCCCTGCCTATCAATTCATAAAAGAATTAGAATCGTTGCTTACCTCTTCTGATGCCAGAGAGTGGAATGTCGCGCGATTTAACCTTGAAGATAATTCCTGGATGGAGATTATCGATACAGCACGAACCCTTCCATTCTTTTTTTCTTCCCGCCGCATCATCATTGTCACTACAGGAGAAGGAAAAGGGAATGGCCTTACTTCCACAGAACTTAAGAATCTCAAAGACTATTTTTCCGACCCTCCTTCCCACACTGTAGTTGTCATCGTTTTTTCGGGGAGGATACGGAGAGATTCATCCATTTATAAGTTTTTTTCCTCTCTTCCTTCTTCTGTTGTCTATTTTAGAGAATTGAAGGCACTTAAAGATAAAGCCCTTTATCTCTGGATAGAGAAAGCTTTTGGTGCAGCGAAAAAAAGTGTGGCAGACGATGCAAAAAAGAGGATTGTGGAATTGACTGGTTCTAATTTATTCAGACTGAATTCTGAAATAGAGAAAATCATCACATTT
>DAOUSP010000163.1 GCA_030627155.1 Candidatus Aminicenantota bacterium | reverse complement strand
GAAACACTTTTAAATTAAGTTTAAACCAGGCAATTCCTGTCTCGAGTAGCTTCCTAAAAAATACGACCGCTTCGCTTGATTTTCGCCAATATTTATATCTTGGTGCAGATTGTCTCTTCGCTTTTCGCTTTAATGGATTTGCCAGTCGTGGAAAAAATCCTTATGTTTTCTACTTTGGAGGAAACAACCAGGTCCGTTCTTCTTATTATTACAACATAATTGGTAATGAAGGCTGGTATTCCAACCTTGAGTTCCGGCTTCCCTTAGTCAACTCGGCAACCACAATCATCGGTCAAATAGGCCCAGTGCGGGGAACTTTTTTCTTTGACATAGCACGTTCTAAATTAAAGGGTTTTCCTGCAAAGTTCTACAGATTTACAGGAGACATAACAAACCCATTAATAGAGTTTGATGCTATTGGGTCATATGGATTTGGGTTTGAGTTTTTCCTCCTTGGACTACCCATTCACCTTGATTTTGTCAAGAGGCTCGAATTTCCCGACATGTCAAATCCTTTTGATTTTAATACGATTGGGAGTTATCAGACGAAATTCTGGATTGGTTTCGATTTCTAATTTTTTTTAAAATTATTTTTAAAAACTTCTTGAAATCGATGTTTGCAGGTGATATTATAGCTCCGCCCTTGCGAATCTTATTCAGCAAACAAAATAAGTTTTCCACAGTTGTGGAAATATCTGTGCAAAACTAAAGTCTTAAAATGGAACATAAAGATAAAAACAACCCTTGGCTTCAAATTAAACTTTCTCTCCAAAATAAAATCGACAAAAACAGCTATGAAACATGGTTTGAGCCAACTGTTTACATTGGACAAGAAAGTGAGTGTTTGTATATTAAAGTCCCAAATTCATATTTCAAAGACTGGCTTTCCTTTCATTACTCGAACCTTATAAATACTTGTTCTAATGAGATTTTTGGGAAGGTTTTTGAGATAAAATATGTTTTTGAGGACACGCCTTCAACTTTCATGAGGCACTCCCCTTACGAAAGACGTTCTAAACACGGGGTGCTTCTCAATCCTAACTTGAACCCAAATTATACTTTCGAAAATTTTGTGGTTGGTTCTTGCAATCAGTTTGCTCATGCAGCCGCAACGGCAGTGGCTAAAAACCCTGCAAAATCATATAACCCTCTTTATGTTTATGGCGGAGCTGGATTAGGAAAAACTCATTTGATGAATGCCATCGGGCACTACACTCTTAACAGTAATCGGCGTTTAAAAATATTATATATAACAACAGAAAAATTCATGAATGACTTGATTACGCATCTTCAGTATGGAAAAATCCTTGATTTTAGAAAAAAATACAGAAGCGTCGATATCCTCCTTATAGACGATATCCATTATATTTCTGGAAAGGAACGAACTAAAGAAGAGTTTTTTCACACGTTTAACCATCTTTATGACAATCAAAAGCAAATTGTAATTTCGAGTGACTGCCCTCCAAGAGAAATTCCTCACCTTGAAGAGCGATTTAGTTCAAGGTTTGAGTGGGGATTGATTACAGATTTAAACCCTCCTGATATTGAAACAAGGATTGCTATTCTAAAAAAGAAATCTGAATTAGAAGGGATTGATCTTCCCGACAGTGTAGCTCTCTTTGTCGCTGATAATGTCCACTCAAACATACGGGAATTAGAAGGATACCTTCGTAGGGTAATTGCATTTGCTTCATTGAAAGGCAAAGAAATCGATATTGACCTTGCTAAAGAAGCTTTGAAAAGCCTTCTTGATTCAGCAGCATTTGTTATCACAGTAGAAAAAATTCAAAAAATAGTCTGCCATAAATATAAAATCACCCTTTCACAAATGAAGGCAAAAAACAACTCTCCAAAAATAGCGCTTCCCCGTCAAATAGCAATGTACCTTTCGAAAAAACTCACAAATGTCTCTCTTCCTGAAATTGGAAGAAACTTTGGTGGAAAACACCATACAACAGTAATTCATAGTATAAGAAAAATAGAGAACTTGTGTTCTAAAGACTATGAATTCAACAGAGAATTAAACAGTCTAATAAGCGATATTTAATAGAATAATAGTGATTTACAAAAGATTTAAACATTTTCATTGATTTTATTATTCTTATTATTTAATCTTATTAATAATAATATTATATTATAAATAAAATAATGATATTAATTGTGGAAAGGTGGAAAAAATGAAGTTTTTAATTAAAAAAGAAGACATGCTCAAAGAACTTCAACTTCTTCAGGGGATTGTTGAAAAAAGAAATACAATGCCTATATTAGCAAACATCCTGATTCGTGCTTCAGAGGAAGAATTAGAAATAACAGGAACAGACCTGGAAGTTGGTATGAAGACTCATTTTCCAGCAAGCATTGAAGAGACGGGATCAATCACAATATCAGGAAAAAAGGTTTTTGAAATAGTAAAGTCTCTTAGGGATGGAGTTGACATTATGTTTAAAGATGCGGGCCAATCCAAGATGTTAATAACAGCAGGAGCAAGTGAATTTAAAGTAGTTTGTTTACCTGAAGAAGATTATCCACAAATCCCTCAGCCAAAATTTGAAAAGAAAATCCTGCTTCCCCTGGAAAAAACAAAAGAAATGATTGATAGAGTATTTTATGTGATTACGCAAGAGCAGAGATACTATTTAAATGGAGCGCTGATGATTATTAAGGACGGGAGCTTGGAATTCGTAAGCACAGATGGGCACCGTTTAGCTTATACATCTTTAATGGTAGAGAACATGAACATCGAGAATGAGATTAGAGGCATTGTCTCTAAAAAGACGTTGAGCGAGTTGAGAAAATTTGATGATGACAAAGTTGAATTTGATTTAGATGAGAACAACCTGTTTTTTAAGGTAAAAAACAGAACGATTGTTTCAAGAATGATTGAAGGCAAATTTCCAAACTTTGAGGCAGTAATACCAAAAGAAAACCCGAACACCTTGACCGCATCAACAGATGAATTAGAAGATGCTGTTCGAAGGGTATCGCTTTTATCAACAGAACGCTCGAGAGGAATTAAATTTAATATTGGAAAAAACCAAATTATGCTTTTTTCATCAAATCCGGAGATTGGAGAAGCCAAAGATCAGGTTGAAGCAGAATACAACGGGGATGAGTTAGAAATAGGATTTAACTCTCAATATCTTCTTGATTTCTTAGGGGCAGTAAAATCAGAAAAGGTTTGTATTGAGCTTAAAGACGAGAACAGTGCAGTTTTAATGAGGCCTGAATTAGAAGATGACATCAAATACGTCTACGTATTGATGCCTATGAAAATTTAATCATACACAGGTCTTTTAATTATATTAAAGGAGAGAATAGGTTCGATTTTTATTAGTCTTATATTAACCAATGACCGAATCTACGGGATGTATCCCTTGTATTTTTAAAAGAAAGTGGTTCGGTGCACAGATAATCTGGTCTCCAGAATAAAACACAGGTGGAGAATAAACGCAGATTTTATGGCGGCATGAAGACTCGATAACACTTGCCTTCCCCTCTTTAATCTGAACAGTAATAAACCCATTTTTCATAGCATATGACTTTGTAGAGGGCTTGCTTAGAGAGATTCTGTCGATTACACGTCCGCTCTTATACACAAGAACGGTTTCTCCAGGATGAACAAATGCCTGCTTATTTTTAAATGAAGCTATTGTAAGACAGGCAGATGAGGAATGGTTTTTATTCATCTCGTTCCACAAGGAATAGAGCCTGTTTGTTCTTATGTCCAGGACGCTTCCTCCTTTTATGAGAGTGAAAGAAGGAGGTGTCTTGTGTTGAAGGAAACGGAAGGAGAACGTCATCTCTGCCTCGGTTGTAGCAGGGGCCTCAACCCAGCCATTTTGAAGCAAGAGATGCCTCATCGGTTTTTCTTTAGGATGAG
>DAOUSP010000208.1 GCA_030627155.1 Candidatus Aminicenantota bacterium | reverse complement strand
GATGGAGGGGAACCGTCGCCGCATTCCTCAATTAGGTCAGATGTTTCCCTCATCACGGAAATAGAGATGCTTACGTCCCGTTTGTTCTAATTGACTTGAATGTTCAATTCCGCTAAAATCTCTTGCACAGGCGGTGTAGCTCAGTAGGTTAGAGCATGCGGCTCATATCCGCAGTGTCGGGGGTTCAAATCCCTCCACCGCCACCATGTTTCTTGTCTAATACACATGGGAAAGGAAAGTTTTCGCTTTGCTGTCGCCTTTATTCACCAGAGGATTGGAAGCCATGATTTTAAAGACATTAAGAAAAACGATTCAAACTTATAAATTGTTTGCCAAAGGGGATAAAATTCTTCTTGCATATTCTGGCGGATTAGATTCCACGGGATTATTGGCCATGCTTCTGGAAATAAAGGATGAGTGTGATCTTAAACTTTTTCTCGGCCACTTCAATCATGGGATTCGCCAGAGTGCAGAAACAGATGAAGAATTTGTAAAGCAAATGGCAGACAAGTTTTCTCTTCCTCTTTATTTAGGACGTGCAGATGTCCGGTCCTATTCACGGCAAAAAAGAATAAACCTTGAAGAAGCAGGAAGAGTCCTTCGCTATGATTTTTTAAGGGAAACCGCCTTAAAAATTGGAAACGCAAAGATTGCTACTGCACACACAATGAATGACCAGGCAGAAACATTTCTAATGCGGCTTTTTCGCGGAAGCGGACCTTCAGGACTAGCCAGTATTTATCCAGTAGTTGATGATATTATTGTAAGGCCACTTATCCACATCGAGAGGAAAGAAATAGAAGATTATTTAAAGAAAAAAGGCATGAGTTTTTGTGTAGATGAGAGTAATTTTGACAGACGATTTTTCAGAAACAGAATCCGGTTAGACCTTATTCCATATCTTCAAACTCACTTCGACTCTAAGATCATCCCACATTTAGGAAGAGCTGCCTCTATCATTCAAGAAGAAGAGATTGCGTTTAAAAAAATCGCAGAAGACGAAGCCAAAAGAATCACAAAGTGTTCAGATGGGATGCTTCATCTTGATTATGAGGCACTCCTTTCAATGCCTCGCGGGCTGGCAAGGCGTGTAGTCCGGGAGTTTATTTCAAGAATCAAAGGAGATCTTCGTGGGATTGCTTTCCAGGATATTGAATCCATCTTGTCATTAAGAGAAGGAAAAGAAATCCATTTAAAGAAACAACTTATTATTCAAAAGTCACAAAACATGCTTTCCTTGAAAATGGACATTCCTTCGGTGACTCCATATGAATACAAATGGGATGGGAAAAGCCAGTTGAAAATAAAAGAAGTTGGAATGGTATTTGAAGGCCACATACAGAAAAAGTCAGAATTAATCCCATTCTCATACGATGATAAAAAAGTGGCATATGTTGATTTTCGGAAAATAAAGTTCCCTTTGAAAGTACGCAACAGAAGAAAGGGGGACAGGCACCAACCCCTTGGTTCGCCAGGGCACAAGAAGATTAAAGAAATAATGAGAGCCAAAAACATTCCTTTCAGAGAAAGAGACAAAATCCCTCTTTTTCTTTCTGGAAATGAGATTGTGTGGATTCTGGGGCTTCCTGTTTCAGAAAAAGCTCGAGTGGACGACAAAACAGAGAGGGTCTTTGTGATCCGAAAAGTTACAGATAATGACTATTCCATATCTCAAAAACGAGAAGAGCCCACAGTTGATGGCTAAAATTTTCTTTTCCCTTCAGGTGCTGCTCCATCATTTTCTCGATTGGAACAAAGTTAAAAAGCCCCTCCCTTTTGATTCGGCTTTCATTTAAAAAATCAAACATGAGTTCTTTGAGTTCTTTTCTAAGCCAGTGCTTAATAGGAATGCTAAAACCTTCTTTGCGGCGGTAAATTGTTTCTGGGGGCAACAGGCGTTCCATAGTCTTCTTGAATATCCATTTGGTTGTAAGTCCTTTAACCTTGAGTTCTCCAGGAAGATTGGAAACAAATTCCACGATCTTGTGGTCTAAAAGAGGAACTCGTGTTTCAAGGGAAGCTGCCATGCTCATCCTGTCGACTTTAACAAGTATGTCATCAGCAAGATAGGTCTTTAAATCCAGATAAAGCTCTCCATTTGTAGAATCGAAGTCTCTAATATTCTGGAAATATTCTTTAAATGGAGAAAGCTCATGTATTTGTTGGATTCCTCCTAATTCATTAATCAGTTCCCTTGAATAAAGCGATTCTTTGTCTTTTTGAGTTAGAAACATCATCCAGCGGAGATGCCTGAGTTCCGGGCCATGTTCCAATCCTTCCAAATACCTTCTGAGCTTATTCCAAAGCCCCTTTTTTTTCGGTGATGGGGAAAATTTTTTGATTGCCCAGTAGAGTGGCTTCTGAAAAAGACTTGAGGAATTCAGTTGTGATATTTTTTGTGCCTGGTAGTGTTCATAGCCTCCAAAGAGTTCATCGCCCCCGTCGCCGGACAGGATGACCTTCACATGAGAGCGTGCCATTTTGGACACAAGAAAAGTGGGAAAGATCGAAAAGTCGCCGAGAGGCTCATCTAAATGCTGGACGAGTTTTTCCGTGAGGTCTAATATTTGCGGGCGGAGGATGAATTCTTCATGGTCTGTATTGAACTTTTGAGCAATACGGCGGGCATGTTCAAGCTCATTGTAAGAGGCATCTTCAAAGCCGATTGAGAATGTCTTTAAAGGCGATGCGCCCAATTCTCTCATGAGCCCAACAATTGCAGAAGAATCGATCCCGCCGCTAAGGAAAGCACCAAGAGGGACATCACTAATCAATCTTAAACCAACTGACTCTTTAAGCAAAGAATATAGTTCATCCATTACAGCAGCAAGGTTGTCCTTAGAAAATTTTCCTCCAAATTGTTTGTGTGGCTGAATATCCCAGTATTTCTTTATATCGACTGTTCCGTTCTCATAAATCAGTAAATATCCTGGAGCAAGCTTGAAAATATTTTTAAATATTGAAAAAGGTGCAGGAATATATTC
>DAOUSP010000056.1 GCA_030627155.1 Candidatus Aminicenantota bacterium | reverse complement strand
GTTAAGAAACTCGACCAGGAAAATCCTGCAGCTCCTGTAGATGATGATTCCAAATCTATACTGTTAAAAGAAGCGATCTTGCAACATAGGAATAACATTTATGCAAATAATTATGCTTCCTCTAAGGAGTATCATGATTCCCTGATTGAAGAAACTCAGATTCAACCTTATTTAGAATGGAGCCCGCACTATTATTATAAAGGAATCAATGAAAAAGGTTCCCACACTGCTCTTTACCACGTATCGGGGTGGTATGACATGTGGCCCAGGGACGCTCTCACCTGGTTTAATAACCTCAAAAACCCCCAGAAAATTATCATTTCCCCATGGCCACACAGCGGAAGATCCACCCCAGGATGGGAGAAAACTGTAAGTCCTTTAATAGGATTTGACTTTAAGTTCGACATTACAGCTGAATACCTTCGGTGGTATGATTACTGGCTTAAGGGAATCGATAATGGAATCATGAATGAACCGCCGATTTCATATTTCACGATAGGTGCTCCAAAAGGCAAATCCTGGCGGACCGCATCACAGTGGCCTCTCCCTCAGGAAAGGCCGGTTGTTTTTTATTTCCATAAAGGCCCTTCAGGAAGTGTTAGTTCTATAAACGACGGCCTGCTTAAAACCGAATCCCAAAACTCTTCCTCAGGAGAGGATGACTATACAGTGGATTATTCCACAAGCAGCGGAGAATCAACGCGCTGGCACAATGGACGTGGAAGAGAGTTTGAATACCCAATTATGACTTCTAATGATGAAAAAGCACTGACTTACACAACGCTTCCTCTTGAAGAAGATCTTGAGATAACCGGACATCCTGTTGTCAATCTATGGGTAAGCTCGACTGCAGAGGATTGTGACTTTTTTGTATACCTGGAAGAAGTCAACAAAAATGATTCCTCCCTTTATATCACTGAAGGAATGCTCAGGGCTTCTCACAGAAAGTTATCTCAGCCGCCTTACAACTACATGGGCCTTCCCTATCACCGAAGTTTCAAAGAAGATATACTGCATTTAGTACCGGGAGAACCAACAAACCTGGTCTTTGATCTCCACCCTACTTCCAATATTTTCAATAAAGGGCACAGAATCAGATTAACAATTACCTGTGCAGACCAAACAAACTTCCATACACCAGAGATCTCCCCACCTCCTATTGTCACAATCTATCGCTCAAGTCAGCATGCTTCTTTTATTTCTCTTCCTGTAATTTTACAGGTCGAAGAAGAAATTGGAGAAAGCCAGGTTATATTAATTGTCCTTGTGCTTTTAACCATTATTCTTGCAGTCATCTTCCTTTTTTACTTCTTGAAATCAAGGCAGAAAAACAATCTTAAGGTCTGAAGAATGACATTGGTGGTAGTGGTATAGGAATAATCTGACTACAACACAAGCACAAAAAACTATTTTCCAGGTCAGCCTTTCATCACTCCAAGAGGGACAACTTTAACCACTAATTTCCCTAACCCGACTTCATGAGAAATCCTAACAACCTCATCGACATTTTTATAGGCCTGGGAAGCTTCCTCGGCAACTCCTTTCCAGCTTGTGGATTTTAATTCAATCCCTTGAGATTCCAGGTCTCTTTTTATCTGCTCCCCACGAAAACGGCGTAATGCCTCATGCCTGGACATTATCCTTCCTGCACCATGAGCTGTGGAACCAAAGCTGAGTTCCTCGGCTTTATCAGTTCCAGCCAGAATATAAGAAGCTGTTCCCATGCTTCCCGGGATTATCACTGGCTGCCCAACAGACCTGTAAACTTCAGGAATCTCTTCTCTCCCTGGCCCAAAGCTTCGAGTAGCTCCTTTTCGATGAACACAGACTTTCCTTTTCTGTCCGTTAATCTCATGGGTTTCGAATTTCGCCACATTATGGCAAACATCATAAACCTGTTCCATGCCCTCGTTTGTTCCCATGACCTTTTTAAATACTTCTCTGACATAGTGGGCAATCATCTGCCTGTTGGCAAAGGCAAAATTCACTGCAGCACACATTGCTTTATAATATTTTTGCCCCAATTCCGAGCGAATCGGCGCATTTATCAACTCTCTGTCAGGCAGATTTTCTATCCCAAACTTGTCTTCCATCATCCTGATATAGTCAGAAGCAACCTGATGCCCTAACCCTCGACTTCCGCAATGAATCATCACAAGGATTTGTCCCTTCTTTTTAATCCCAAAGGCCTTCGCAGTCCGTTCATCGTAAACTTCAGAAACTTTCTGTAGTTCAAGAAAGTGGTTGCCTGCTCCCAATGTTCCTATTTGCGGGAGACCCCTCTCTTTCGCCCTATGCGTGATGCAACCTGGATCAGCATCCCTCATTCTTCCATACTCTTCTGTTTTTTCTAAATCATCCTTTGTTCCATATCCATTTTCAACTGCCCATTCGGCCCCTTTCGCACATACTTCTTCCAAGACAGAATAACTCAGGTGCGCAGCCCTCCCCTTGCCTACTCCAGCAGGGACTTCTTTGAAAATCTCCTCTAATAGACTTTTTACTTTGCTTTTAATTTCTTCTGCAAAGAAATCCGTTTTTATCACTCGCACACCACAGTTTATGTCATATCCAACACCGCCGGGTGAAATTATCCCTTCATCCAAATTAAAAGCCGCTACTCCTCCGATTGGAAACCCATAGCCCTGATGGGCGTCTGGCATCACATAAGAGGCTCTTTGAATACCTTTCAGGCAGGCAACATTTTTTGCCTGTTGAAGAGTCATATCCCGCTTAACGCTTTCGAGCAGTTTTGAAGAAATATAAATGCGAGCAGGAACCCTCATTGAACCCTGCTTTGGGATTTCCCAAGTATTCTCATTTATCTTTTTTAGTTCCATTTTTATCTCCTCAGACATCGACCACAACCTGGACTAAAAAATGGTTGTTTTTCTCAATTTTCATTTCATTATAGGTAATGGCCTTGATGCCTCCATAGACTTTATATTTTTCCAAAAAATAATCCCCCTGAAAACAGGCGGACAATCTATAATTACCCTCTGCCTGTTCAATGTTAAGATCTTTGACAGAAGCTAAAAGAAATCCCTTTGCATCAAACAAATACAAGATTTCTTCTAAACAATTGACAAGAAGCTGTTTCATGTCTTTCGCCTTGACAATAACATCTTGAGTCACCCTTATTTCAATCTTATCTATATCCCACATTAGCGAACATACGGCTAGTGCTGCATTTATGAAAGCTTCTTCGAGTGTATCCCCAAAGGCTTGAAACTTTGCATCAGCAGTATGTTGAAGAAACCTGTATTTTTCCATCTGACTTCCCATAAGTTTTTTTTATTAATCTATTGCTTGGTTTCTTGATTATAATCTTCCCCCATAACATCCACAAGGACAATCACATCTTTATTTATAATCAACTATGAAACATAAATCAAACCTGGAGAGGAGGGAATGGCGTGTAAAATCTGAGGGGAGCAAAGCCATTCCCCGGGTCTTTAATCGTTAAGGCAAATTGATAGAACTTCAAATATCATGGAAAAAAAGATGCTTCCTCTGGAGATGCACTGAAGTTAAAATTGCTCAAGTTGATGTTTGTTGGCCAACTATTTGGTTGAGTCAAAAACACCTGCAATCGGCTTTTTACAAAATGGGCATTGCGAATTGCGAATGAGGTTTTTAGAGGTAAAAAAGCCCTGCCTTCGAATAAGTATCTTTCCACAATAAGGACAAATGGTATCTTCAGATTCCCCTAAAACATTCCCGATATAAATATAATGAAGGCCTTCTGCCTTCCCAATGGAAAATGCCTTTCGCAGTGTCTCAAGAGGAGTCGCAACAGCGTTAGTGTACTGATAATCTGGATGAAAACGGCTGATATGCCAAGGGATATCTGGGTCCAGTTCCGCAATAAATCGGGCAATTTCTGTAAGCTCTGCCTCTCCATCATTCTTTCCAGGAACAACAAGAGTAGTGACCTCTATCCATATTCGAAGTTCTTTCATAAACCGAATGGAATCAAGAACCGGCTTTAAATGTCCTTTGCAAATCGTTTGATAAAATTCTTCCTGAAACGATTTTAAATCCACATTGCATGCATCCAGATAAGGGGAGATCGTTTTCAGGGCCTCCTTAGTCATATAACCATTTGTCACAAAGACATTCCCAAGACCCGCTTCGTTTGCAAGTTTTGCCGTATCGAAAGCATACTCGAAAAAAATTGTGGGTTCAGTATAAGTATAAGATATGCTCTTGCATCCATGCTTCTTAGCTTCTGAAACAATATTTTCTGGGGAAAGTTTATAGCCCCCCTGCTCAGGATGATTTCTTTTTGTAACCTGAGAAATCTGCCAGTTCTGGCAAAAATAGCAGTGAAAATTACATCCAATAGTAGCGATTGAAAAAGAACTTGTCCCAGGGAGAAAATGATAAAGAGGCTTCTTTTCAATTGGATCCACATGTGCTGTAATCACTTCCCCATAAACATGTGTATAAAGCTTACCTGACCTGTTCTGCCTCACGCCACAGAAACCAAACTTCGAAGGGTTAATCTGGCAATGATGATTGCATAGAAAACAGGAAACTTTCTGATCATCCAGGGAGCGGTAAAGCATTGCTTCCTTAATCATTTTAGTTTCTCGGCTTATAAATTTTCATCATAGATTTTTATATCCTTGATTTCTATATCTTTAAAATATATTAAACCCTTAAATCACTTTCGTTTGCACTCTGAATTGTCTTTGCCCTTTCTGTGGCCTGTGGAACTAAATTTTTCTGCAGATGGACATACATGGCGAAGCACACAAGATATACAATCTATCTTGCGTGCCTGACAAACCTTACGCCCATGGTTAACAAGCATGTAATTGAAATCAAGCCAGTCGCTTTTAGGAACTATTGCCATCAAATCTTTTTCAATTTTAACTGGGTTTTTTTCTTTACTTAACCCCAATCGCTCAGAAAGACGCCGCACATGAGTATCAACAGCAATTCCCTCGGCTTTTTGAAAAGCACTTGAAAGGACAATATTGGCTGTTTTCCTTGCCACACCTGGAAGGCTGAGCAAGTCATTCATATTATCTGGGATATTTCCTGAAAAATCAGATTCAATTTTTTGACAGGCATTTATGATATTTCTAGCTTTGTTCCGGAAAAATCCCGTGGATCTTATTTCATCCTCTAATTCTTTTTGATTTACCTTGGCAAAATCTCCTGCAGTTTTATATTTTTTAAATAAATCAGGAGTTATCTGGTTAACCTTTTCATCCGTGCATTGGGCTGACAGAATTGTAGCAACAAGAATCTGGAGTGGTGTTTCGAATTTTAATGCTGTACGGCTTTTCAGATAGTTTTGCCGCAAAATCTCTATTATCTCCTTTACTTTTTTTTGTTGACTCTGCATATTATTTACCATTTAAAAGGAACATTCCTCTGAAAAACACCCACCCGAAAATTCGGGTTCTGCAGCTATGAAATCCCTATCATCTTCGTATTGTCCTTCTTCTCTTGAACGAAAAGATAACACCTGATTTTTTTTTGTTCCATATCTATAAATTGTTATTCCTTTACATCTCATCGCATGGGCCATAAAATAAATCTTTCTAACTTCTTCGACTGTTGCCTCACTGGGAAGATTTATAGTCTTTGAGACAGAATTATCTGTATATTTCTGAAAAGCAGATTGTATTTTCAAATGTTCTTCAGGAAGGATATCGAAAGCTGTGACAAAAAGTTCTCGCAGGTCTTCAGGAACTTCCTTCATGTGTTGGATGGAGCCTAATCTCCCAGCATTAGCCACGATTTCTTTTGAATCAAGGCCCCTTCGCTGCAATTCCAATTCAAAAAGAGGGTGAACCTCAAAAAGCTGAGTCCCGGATAAAACTCTGCGCACATAACTTAAAGCAAAAAGCGGCTCTATACCACTCGAACAATTGGCTAAAATACTTATCGTTCCAGTTGGGGCAATCGTATTGACTGTTGCATTGCGTAACTTGAGGCCTTTTTTAAAATAAACTGAGTGCTCATAATTGGGGAAAACTCCTCTTTCTTCGGCCAAAGATTCCGAAGCTTTTATGGAAACCTGGTGGAACACTTTCATCAGTTTAAAGGCAATCTGTTCTGCTTTTTCACTGTTATAAGGAATGCCCAATTTGATTAACATGTCTGCAAATCCCATTACCCCAAGGCCGATTTTTCGGGTAGCTAAGGTCATCTCCTGAATTTTGTCTAAGGGATATTTATTGACTTCTATAACATCATCGAGAAAACGGACTCCCCACCATATTGCTTCTTTTAGTCTCAACCAGTTGATATCACCTGATTCGACAAACTTGGACAGATTTATGGAACCCAGGTTACAGCTTTCATAAGGAAAAAGAGGCACTTCTCCACATGGGTTCGTAGCTTCTATTCTTCCAAGCTTTGGGAAAGGATTATGGCGGTTAATCTCATCCAGGAAAATAAGGCCTGGATCTCCTGAACGCCATGCTGCATAGACGATTAAATCAAACAGGGATTTTGCCCTGATGGATTTAACTTTTTCTTGAGTCCTTGGATTGATTAAATAGAATGATTCATTTTTCCCTGCAGCTTCCATGAATTCATCTGTAACACCCACAGATAAATTAAAATTCGAAAAAGAATCTTTTTCGAGCTTTGCTTCTACAAAATCAAAGATATCCGGATGGTCACACCGTAAGATTCCCATGTTTGCCCCGCGCCTTCTTCCACCCTGAATAATCACTTTTGTCGCCTCATTAAATACGTTCATAAAAGATAGAGGGCCAGAAGCTTTGCCTTTTGTCGTTGAAACCAAATCATCTTTAGGCCTTAAATGAGAAAAGTCAAATCCACAGCCCCCGCCTGTCTGATGAATACAAGCCATATTCTTGAGTGAATCAAAGATTTCTTCCATCGAATCTTCAACAGGAAGGACAAAACATGCTGACAGTTGACCTATAGGCGTTCCCGCGTTCATCAAGGTGGGAGAGTTCGGCAGGAATTCCATATTTGCCATCATTCGAAAGAACTGCTCCTCGACCTCATCCTTTGAGTAATCCGACTTAAACTCAACCTCAGCTTTGCTCACTGATTTAGCTACTCTCTTGAAAAGTTCTTTCGGGCTTTCAATGATGTTTTGACTATCATCCTTTAATAAATAGCGCTTCTTTAGAACAAACAAGGCATTCAAAGGAAGTTTCAGGTCATCTTTGACGCCATAGATGCCTTTAACATGGCGGAGCTCCTGGCGTTCTTTTCGATATAGAATATACTTTTTGGGAATCGACACATGGCCCGACTGCAT
>DAOUSP010000100.1 GCA_030627155.1 Candidatus Aminicenantota bacterium | reverse complement strand
TTTGGGTTTTTTTTCATGCCTCTATTATACCAGGTTCTCCTGGGGTAGTAGAGGCCTTTTTCTTGTTATTCGCTTTTATCTTTGAGGCTTATCCGATTATTTGGGAACAAATACATCAAATTGACATTTTTTTATTTTCTATGCTATGTCCAAAGAAGCAAATAATTCATGTATTACATTCTAAACAAATTCTTTTTTGTTTTTCATTCTACCTGGATAATTTTTAATCTTTTCGGATGGATGTGGAAGAAAACACGTTTGGCCAATCTTATAACACTGTCGCTGACAGCTTTTTCCTGGTTCATCCTGGGAATATGGTATGGCTACGGATTCTGCCCAAGCACAGAATGGCACTGGCAAGTACGAATAAAATTGGGCATATATGACATGCCTTCCTCTTACCTGAAATTTCTTATAGACTCCATGACTGGATTGAATATAAGTGAGGGAGCTGTGGATATTTTTGCCTTTGTGTTTCTTATATTGGCTTTTTCCGTCTCGATTATGATCAATATCAAAGACTGGAAGAAAAAACATAAGTGAAATCTAAACAATAAATCTATAAAATAAAAACAAAAAATGGTGAATTATTTATTGAGTCCACGTATTCAATTGTAATATTATTTTAATTTCATTAAGGAAATTCATTATGGAAAAATATGTTATAGGTATTGACCTTGGTGGAACCAAGGTGGAAGCATGCCTTCTGGATACTGACCGCAACCTACTTGCCCGCAAGCGCGCGCTTGTAGAAGCTTCCAAAGGCATTGATAGGGTAATCGAAGTCATAGAAAACATCATTATCGAAGGGTCCGAAGGGAAACAATATGCAGCAGTTGGCATAGGAACTCCTGGAACATACATCCCCTCTGAAGATCGGATTTACGGCTCTCCTCATACACCTGTGTATGAGACACCGGGTATGATAAAGCGTTTGAGAGAAAGACTGGCTGTTCCCCTTCTTATTGAAAACGATGCAAACTGCTTGGCTCTTGCCGAGTTCTTTGCAAGCTGTAAAGGGAAATACCATCATGTTATGGCAGTAATATTAGGCACAGGTTTTGGTTCTGGGTTGATATTGGACGACAAGCTTTATCGTGGTTCAAAAGGAGGCGGTGGAGAAATTGGCCATACTTCTATAGATATTGACGGAAGATTGTGTGAATGCGGACGCCGAGGTTGTGTCGAGGCTTATCTCTCAGGCCCAAGCTTAAGCCGCAGGTTTTTTGAGTTAAGCGGCAAGAAAATGAAACCCAAAGAAATCTACAACTTGTATTGTCAAGGTGACCCAATGGCTGTGCGCTTGTTTGAAGAAAGCTGCAAGATTATGGGGGAAGTTTTTGCAAATGCCATAAATATATTTGACCTTGATGCTATTATTCTGGGCGGCGGTGTTTCGAACCTTCCTTTGTGGTATGAAAAAGTTCCTGCTTATATTGAAAAATCTTTGTTCGGTGTTCCAAGAGGGAAGATGCCTCTAATCAAGGCGAAGTTAGGAGATTCTGCCGGTGTTTTCGGTGCGGCTTTTCTCGCCCTCCGAGAGCTTGGTTATATGGATTTTTAAATCTGCTATTCTCTTAAAGTCTCTAATGCCCGATATGTTTTTGGCTTATTTACCTTCACTCAAATAATCAACGATATATTCCGCAAAATGATAAAAATCCTGTAATTTGTTTTGCACAATATCATAGACCTTATGTAAATCAATATCAGCATATTCGTGAACCAATATGTTCCTCAACCCAACCATCCCACGAATCCGATTGGAAAAATCAATTGGAATGATACCCTTCTCCCCTAATTTGTCTATCACATCCACATATTCTTCGATTTGATTTTCACCGATAGCAGCTAAAATATGATTACCTATATCCAGAAGAATCTGAATTGATAGTTGCAAACCATGATTAAACATCCATTGTTTGTTCAAAGATGAAGAAAACTCGTCAAAAGGTATATTTTTAAGATTTTCTAATTCCTTCACATAACGTTTTAACTCTTGCAATTTTTTCTGTATCACTTCTTGATCAATACCTTTTATCATGATGCTATATGCGTTACTGCATGAGCTTTATGAAGATATTTATAATCATTGTATTTATTTATTGTTTCAACCTGAAACCTGATGCGTCTTTTTTCATCTATCGAGTGGATAAGTTTCCCATAATACAAAACTCGGTGTCTCAACAGAGGGGGTGCGTCATTAAGAATAACCAAATCTAATTTATTTGTTTTCAACAACTTCATTAAATCACTCAATATATGTGCTTTATATCCATAGGGATATATGTGCTCCTCTATTTTGTTCTTATCCACAATAATACCGAAATCTATATCACTCAAGACATTACTTCTACCTTGTGCTACTGAACCAAAGATGTAGACAACTGCTATCTCTGTATGCCTTTTAAGATATCCTTCTAAGAGTTGCTGTATTTCATTAACAGTCTTATTAATCATTGTTTGATTATAGCAATAGACCACCAAAAGTCAACGATTCGGTCATCCCTTTGTTTCTCCCTTTTACTTCTTGAAACTCTTCTCTTCTATTTCTTATTGTTTCTCTTTTTCTGGCTGTGGCTCCAGTTGATTATATTTGACAAGTTCCCTCAGCCACCATTCTGGGTATTTCAAAGGAATTCTTTTTCGTGTTTTTTTATCATAAATCCATAAATGATTGTATTTTACGAGTAGCTGGTTGCCTAATTCCCACCATGCGTCTATGACTCTATTAGCATTATTTATACAGTAGTCAGTGAGGAACTGGGTGGTTTGGGAAGGATCTATTTTATACAGTTCTTCTGCAAATTTATCTACAACAGGAGTTCGTTTCACTGCCTGCTCCTCCCACTTATTTTGAGCTTCTCTTACGTCTTGGATTGCATAGGAATAAAGCACTTGTGTATGAAAATCTACATAATCAAATGCCCATCTGGCCGAATCCCTGTTGAATTCCCAGTGGTCTCCGATTTCAAAGGACTTTGGAATTTCTGTAATTCCAACGTAAAATGGCATGAAACAGGATGTATCCTGAGCACCAAAGGCAAGCCATACGAGGCCTCCAATTGGATTAGGTAGCCATCCTCTGCACTGAGTGACTGTAATGTACTCTGCTCGATTAACACCGATAACACGCCCGGTGTTGTATGTCTTGCCATCGAGTTTAAAGCCATATGGAAGACGGTTAGGATTGGAGAAAGGGCCACCTTGAAGACCCCTTGCAGGATAATATTCGGTTCCCTCGAATTTGTCCCGAAGCATGGTCATGACGTTGTAAACCGAAAGTTTCTTTTCCGGCTTGATTGACACAGGGAATTCCATATTTGGTATGTCTGGGCTGAATTTCTTTGAAGGAGCAACAAGGTCGTAGAAGCGCCACATGCGTGCTCTTGAGCCGTTGCTGCTTGCTGCACTGTGTTCGCTGGGGCTGTATGCTTTCTTCCAATTAAAAGGCTTACCGCTCTTTGGGTCATAATAGCCATGTTCTATTGCATATGAAATCACGTTTGGAGAGGCCATGAAGTAGTCCTTGTTTTTAAGATCAATCTCTCCGATTCTGGATTCATTCGGGCATATACTTACATGGTCATCCGGAACTCTCTGTGCACACCATAATGCCCCGGGCTTTCCGCTCTCAGGAGTCCATAACGGTCCAACAGGCAGGATTTCAAAAATCCAGACCTCATTCGGGTCAGCAACAGCAAGCATTTCTCCGGTGTCGGTAAATCCATACCCGTGCTTTTCACCCAATTCTCCCATTATCTTTATTGCTTCTCGTGCTGTCTTTGCTCTCTCCATAGCGATCAGAGTCAGCATGGTTATATCGAATTTAGCAGCCGGTGTGGGGTTTTCCATCTTTTCGTGACATCCAATAGTTGATTCGCCTATGGCTACTTGCAAATCGTTCATATAACCGAATGCACCGTGAAGGTATCCATATGTATGCGGCACCTGAGGGATTTCAAGGCCTGTAAAATCCTTCTTATAGGCATCCCATTTTAAGCCTTCACTTGGCGGCCAAGTCTCGAACTGGTTTATGTGGTAAATCTTGCGGGTTGAGCCGGGTTCGTGGTCTGCGGCAGGAACATGCCTCCATGTCCAGTCGCAAAGGCCACAATCGCACGTGTGAGTGGTCATCACTGAGCCATCTGTTGAGGCCTTTTTCCCGACCATTATGACTGTACAGCCATCTGAAATAATCCCTCTATGGCATGATTCACAATCATTTGGGTTAGTCCCGTTAGGCGCATAAGCAACAAGAAACACTCCGACTACAAACAGTAGGCTAATTGTAAAAAGTAACTTTTTTCCTTTCACGTTTTACCTCCTAAAATACATTAAAAAATAAAAATCATTGTAGATGATTTGTTTATTATATGAAGCCCCATTTCGGGTTATTTATACAAAGTTAAAACAAATATGTCAATCTTTGTTGGAAACTCCTTTTATTTCAGGGGAATGAAAAATTGCGACGTAATCTTTTATCATTTTCTCAAAATCACTTGAGAAAAAATACCTTTGCGCCAAAGACAGAGACAACGGCGGTGTTGTCAATCATTGTGCCGATCTCTGAGTGAACGTGGCCGTGGTATACGTATTTGGGCTGTTTCTCTTTGATATAGCGCAGGATTGCCTCGCTTCCTATGTGGGCATAATCGGCTTTGTCGGTTTTTCTGTACACGGGTGAATGGCATATGAATATATCCACATAAGGGAATTTGCTTAGCTGTTCTGTGGCGCCGAAGTCGTCCCACTCATAAGGACCGGATGATTTATAAATTGGGACTCCTTGCCAGCCCCCAATAAGCCAGTTCCTGTGCTGTACTATCCTGTGATGTACGTCATTTACACACTTGGGGAAAGGCTTAGTCGGGTCGTGGTTCCCTTTAACGGCAAATATCGGTTTTCTGTAGAGTTCGTATATCTCCTCGAAGATATGGAATGGGACATCTCCGCAGGAGAGGACAAAATCGAATTTCGACCGCAAAGACTCTTCAAAATGGTACTTCTCGTAATCGGCTATGACCAGGACGTTACTGGGAAAGGCAATCATGGCTATGTTTCATACGATGCTAATGGCATTTCATGTGCCCGAGTCCTTTTACATTATCGGTATTAGAATAAGCATAAGCTAAAGATATGTCAAATGCGTTGGTGGTGATGGGGGTCGGAGTGTTGGGGATGATGGAGGGTGATGGAATAGTTTAGCGCGGCTCATGAGTTCATTCTTAAAGACGATTTTTGGGGGCAAGGCTCATCACAATAATGGATACCTGGGTAGATAAAAGCAGAAAGGAAAAGATGAATTTGAGGGGATGGCGTCGCTCCCTTCAGATTTTTAACGC
>DAOUSP010000031.1 GCA_030627155.1 Candidatus Aminicenantota bacterium | reverse complement strand
CTTCTTCTTCCAGATAATTTTTTGAAAGATAGTGGTATTTGTTTGCTTCAAATTTCTGAACCAAAGATTTTAGCTTGGAATGAATATACTCTCTTTCCATTTTTTCGTTTAGATTCCCATTTGTTTTCTATAATTTAATCCAAATCTATTTTATTTTCAAATTTTTATGAAAAAAGGTATCCTGAAATCTTAGTTGCTTATTGTGGTAATTTTGGGTAGCGCAAGTCGTCAGATCGACTCGCCCAAAGGGTGGAAAAATGCAGATTAGGATTAAAATAAAATTAAACGGACAAAACAAATCTCTTGATATTGTAAAAAATCGTGTTAACGTGATAAAAAGTAGGATGGCGAGTTCGAAGTGTTGGTATCTCCCGTGCACAGGGATTTGGTCTTCAATTTCAGGAGTATATGAATAAGGCCAATCAGAATATTTTCGTAATCATTCAAGTTGAACACATCAAAGCAGTAGAGAATATAGAATCGATTGTAAAGGTGCCAGGGATTGATGCAGTATTTATCGGTCCGTATGACCTGTCGGGTAGTATGGGTAAGATTGGAAAAGTGAAGGATCCTGAAGTCCTTCAAAAGATTGATTTGGTAAGCACAACCTGTATCGAAGCTGGTCTTCCTTTAGGGATATTTGGAATTGATGTAGATGCCGTGCAACCGTATGTCAACAAGGGTTTTACTTTGATAGCTGTTGGAGTGGATACAATGTTTCTTGGAGCATCTGCTCAGAAGGCATTGGCAAAACTGCGCAGTCGACAGGTAAAACAGGAATTGTGAAAGGTTAATTAATAGAAAAAGATAAAACCACAAATTCAACAGGGAGGTATGAAACAATGAAAAATGTGAAGAAAGAGTGCTCATCGTTTAAAGGTTGGCAAATGGCATGCTTAGTTTTCATCGTACTTTTTATCCTGAGACTCCTGGGATGTGTATTGATAAGAAACGCAGATCTTTCACCATGTCAAAAAGTTCGATAATTCAGATTCCTGACAATTTCGAAGATCTGGCATTCTATCCAATAACAGCTTTAGCCCAGTTAATTAAATCACGTAAAATCACTTCAACCCAACTGACGAAGATGTACCTGAAGCGTTTGAAAACATATGGTCCAAAATTGGAATGCGTGATTACTCTGACGGAAGATCTTGCCCTGAAACAAGCCCAACTGGCTGATGCAGAGATAGCTCAGGGAGATTATCGTGGTCCTCTTCATGGGATCCCATATGGAGCCAAAGACTTGCTGCAGACAAAAGGCATTAAAACTACATGGTGAGCTATGCCGTATAAAGATCAAGTAATGGACGAGGATGCTACAGTTATTAAACGCCTGGAAGAAGCCGGAGCTGTTCTGGTTGCAAAACTTTCCATGGGAGCGCTGGCCATGGGGGATGTTTGGTTTGGAGGTAAGACAAAAAATCCCTGGAACCTGGAGAAGGGATTAAGTGGAAGTTCTGCAGGTCCGGCTGCAGCGACAGCAGCTGGTTTGGTGGGATTCTCTATCGGTACTGAAACATCCCAATCTTAAGGACATCCTTACGAAGGACAATTGATATTTTGTTTTAACTCACTGCTCCCAAAATTTGAACCACCTGAAGTGCTAAATTTTTACTTTCGAGGGTTCACTTCCTAATAGCACCGTTTGAATTTACTTTAGCTTTGCGTTATTGTATATTGAGTAGAAATCATGATTTTGAGCAATAAAAATGAGTTGTAAAAAATGAGAAAATTCTCCTTACTATTCTTAACTGTCATAATATTTCTCTTTTTCGCTCAGGGAGAACTGAAGGCTGACAAAAACGATCTTCCCGAGCGTTATAAAAAATGGTTGGATGAAGAAGTGGTCTACATTATTCTCCCTATGGAAAAAGAAATTTTTTTAAAGCTTGAAACAGATAGAGAAAGAGATCTGTTCATCGAGGCTTTCTGGAAACAAAGAGACCCAACTCCGGGTACTCCTGAGAACGAATTCAAGAAGGAACACTACCGCCGCATCAACTATGCCAACCATTTTTACGGAAGGGCAACACCCAGACCAGGATGGCGGACAGACCGAGGACGGATGTACATCATCCTTGGTGAGCCTAATGAAGTCGAGCAGTTTACCGGCAAAAGTCAAACTTATCCTTCTGAAATCTGGTTCTATCAAGGAAAGACAAACCTGGGCCTGCCTCCGGGCTTTAATCTGGTTTTCTTCCAGAAAGGAGGAATCGGAGAGTACAAACTCTACAGTCCTCTCAAAGACGGTCCCCAAGCCCTGTTGACCTCTTATTGGGGAGATCCAATGGATTATGTCCAGGCTTATGAGAAGCTTAAAGAGGCCGAGCCGAATCTGGCTCAAGTGTCCCTCAGTCTCATCCCTGGGGAGGAATCACCTGCTTATGGACGGCCTTCTCTCGCCTCGGATTTGTTGATACAGAAAGTGGAGTCTACTCCGACACGAGAGGTGGAGGATAGATATGCCCAGAAATTTCTCCAGTATAAAGATATTGTGGAAGTGGAGTATAGCGCCAATTACATTTACAGCGATACTTTAGTAAAAGTGCTGAAGAATCCTTCAGGGCTTTACTTTGTTCATTACGCCATCGAGCCTGAAAGGCTCTCTGTCAACCAATACCAGAATACCTTCTCTACAAATCTAAAACTCAACGGCACGGTGACCAATTCTGAAGGAATAATCATCTATCAGTTTGAAAGGGATATTTCTTTGAGTTTTGACCAGGAGCAGATGAAAAACCTGATCGACAAATCAATCTGCATAAGGGACCTTTTCCCCCTTATCCCAGGGGAATACAAACTAACCATTCTGGTGAAAAACGATGTTTCTAAAGAATTTACCTCCCTGGAGAAAAATCTGCTTATCCCCCAGGAAGACGGAGGTCTGCAGATGACTTCTCTTCTGTTGGGCTATGCCACTTCCAAAAAGAAGGCTGGGGAACAGAGATTGAGGCCTTTTCAGATAGGAAATGATCAGATCTACTTTCAGTCGAACAGAGTGTTTCTCCAAAAGGATAACATGGTAGTTGCTTTTCAGGTTCATGGTTTGACCGAGGAATTAAGGAAGAGAGGCCAGCTGAGATTCACTTTTTTCAAGATGGAAGATGAGTTTTGCTCTCTTACCAGGACGTTCGATCAATACCCGGATCTTCCCAATATTATAGAAACTTTTTCATTGGGAGAATTTCCTCCGGCACATTACAGAATTCAGGCTTCCATTTTCGTAGATAGTCAGGAACTCGTCTTTAGTAGCGACGAATTCGACATCACTCATAGAGAGGACATTGCCCGACCCTGGATCTACCAGCAACTTCTCGCCCCATCGCAAGACCCTATCTATTCCTACTTGATCGGAACACAACTCTTTAACAGCGGCAAAATCGAGGAGGCCAAAATTCTCCTTCAGGAAGCTTTTCATAAAAAGCCCGATTCTATAGAGTTTGCCCACAATCTGGCCAGGGTACATATGAGATTGGGTGAATATAAGGAGGTTGAGACTGTTCTTTATCCCTTCTTGAATCGACTTGAAAGACCTCCTTATGAATTGCTGTTCATCATGGGAAAAGCCTACCAGAACATGGGAAAGCTGGATAAGGCTATAGAGATTTTCGACAAGGGCATCACTCACTACGGTCTCAATATCAACCTTCTCAATTCTATAGGAGAGTGCTATTTTCAACTGGGCAATGCCAAAGAGGCTTTGGCAGCATGGGAAAAATCCCTGGAGATCCACCCCGATCAACCACAAATCAAGAAAAATGTGGATGCATTAAAGGAGAAAAAATGAAAGAAATTCTTCTTATCTTACAAAAAAATCCAAAATTTTGTATTAGATTCAAAAATTTGGATACTAAATTCAATGCAATTTTGGCTTGATGCTTATAACATGTTGCTAATAAACAAATTCCATACTCGAGTCCTTTGATTGAAGTTGGCACAGATTTTGCATTATTAAAAATGTTTACTATTTACAATAAGGAAATGAATATTTTACTGAAACATATTCATCTTAGGAAGGAATATATATTTTGTGGAGTTAGTTTAAAAAAATTCCAAATATTAGGAGGTGATAATAAAACAGATAGGATGAAGGTACTGGTTATAAATAAAAAAAATTTCTTGAGATGACTCGATTTGAATGTGTAAGTTGAGTCAAAAATTTAAAAAAGGAGTTTTTTTATGAAAAAATTATTACTTTTTAATCTCATGTTTCTTTTAGTGTTTGGGTTTGCATTTTCCCAAACAGGGCAAACAGGAAAAATTCAAGGTACAGTCGTTGATTCAGAGGGGTTTCCACTTCCCGGTGTAACTGTTACAATTACTTCTCCCTCCCTGGTTACTCCAGAGATTTCCAGAATCAGTAGTGTTGATGGTGTTTTCCGCTTCCCTTCTCTCTCTCCCGGTACTTATGAGATAAAATGCCAACTTGAAGGATTTAACACATTTGTACAAAAAGGCATTGTTGTTAGTGCGGCTAAAACTGTTTCTTTAGAAATTACTATGTCCGTTGCAACAATTGAAGAAGAAGTAGTTGTCATAGGTAAATCTCCTACAGTCGACAGACAGACTACCACAAAGACGGCCACCATAGACAAGGATTTTATTACAGCTATTCCCGCAACCAGAACATTCGGTACTTATTTTAACATGACACCTGGTGTGACAGGAGGTACTTCTCATGGAGCATCAGTAAGAGATAACGTTTACAGTATCGATGGAGTTAACACTGCTGACCCCGTTGTTGGCACAGAAGCACTTTTCTTCAGCGTGGATACAATAGAAGAAATATCCGTACAGAGCGGTGGGCTTTCCGCTGAATATGGGCAAGTTCGTGGATCTATTGTAAATGCAGTCAGTAAATCTGGAGGAAATGAATTTCACGGTTCCTTAAATATGTACTATAGAGGCAAGAAGTTTCAGTCAAATAACACGAAAGGTACTCCTTTAGAAGGTGAAGAAAGCGGTTTCAAGTATGAAATGGAACCAGGAATCAATCTGGGTGGTCCCGTAATCAAAGATAAGCTCTGGTTTTTCGTAAACGGCAGTTTCTGGAAACAGGAAAGAATTGTTTCTGGATATCCTTATGACAAAGAGGAAGAAACAGGAGTCGATCAACTCAGGCCATATCCTTACATAAAATTAACCTATCAGCCCAACCAGGATAATAGATTCATTTTCAACTACAGATACTCAGATATAATAAGACATCACAGAGGCGCAAGCAGATATGATACTGAAGATACAACCTGGGAACAGAAAACTGCAACACATGTTGTAAATCTGCATTACACAAGATTCTTTGGAGCAAACTTCTTCATGAATATCAAAGGCTTTGCATATATTTCAAAGTTCGATCTGTTAGCAAAAAATGATAAACCTAATTACTGGGAATATACTACCTCCCGAGATTCTGTAAGTATGGGATATAATGATCTCAATCCTCGTAATCGTTATTCAATACAGGCAGATGGAACAGTATACATTGAGGATTTTATGGGATCCCATGAAATAAAGAGTGGAGTTGAATATATGGAGGGTTTTGGAGGAAGAACCCTGGAATGGGGAAGACATCCTGTAAATGGTATGAGCTTTATTAATACATATGATGGTGAGCCCTGGTACGGCTGGTGGTATGCTCCGTATGACGTAAAAGAGGTAAGCAGAAATCTCTCTTTTTACGTCCAGGATGCCTGGAATATTTCCAGCAGACTCACAGCCAATGTTGGAATAAGGTTTGACCGTATGCAGGGGATATATCCTCCACAGATGGAAGATGAGGGTGAACAGGAACTTTTCGGATACACATACAACAGATCTATTACAGAATCACAAACCGCATACACATGGAATACTCTTTCTCCACGATTAGGACTTATATTCGATCTGTTAGGAGACGGAAAAACTATGCTTAAGGCAAGTTTTTCAAGATACTATATGGCAAATCTCACTCAGTGGATCTCCAGAGGAAATCCAAATGGTTGGGTAGATTATGGCGCATATATAAATCCAGACTGGACCACAGGATATGTCTTTTCTTTAGAGTTATCAGGCCCTGAATATGCTCCTAAATATGGGTACGGAGATTATGATTTTAAATGTCCATACATAGATGAATTCATAGTGGGTATTGAAAGAGAAATATTTGAAGATGCCTCTTTAGGGATTAGATATATCAGGAAATGGGATAGAAACCTTATAGAAGATGCAAACGCAAAAAACATTGATATTGATAAGCTTCTAAGTAATGGTGAGTATGATTGGATAAATTATACCCAGGTTACTGCAACAGATCCTTATGATAATTCTACTGTGACCTTCTGGAATCAACTCGCAACCTATCCAGCAGAATATTACATGATCAATCCTCCAGATGCAAAAAGAGATTATGATGGTGTGGAAGTAACTTTTGATAAAAGATATTCACATGGATGGCAGCTTAAAGCATCATATGTATATGCGAATTCAAGAGGTTTAATTGGAACTGATTTTGGTGATAGCTGGAGTGGAACCGGTTACTACGAAAACCCCAATAGCCATATAAACGCACTCGGAAGATTCCCCTTAGAAAGAAGACATCAGGTAAAGTTAGAGGGAATGGTAAAAGGACCTTTTGGTATTAATCTCGGAAGTTACTTCAGATACTTATCTGGAACAAGATATACAAGAAGAATCAGAAGCCAGGATCTCGGATTGTCCCTTTACCAGGGCAATCAGACCATTTATGCAGAAGAAAGAGGCTCAAGTGGATATCCAGGACTTTATCTATGTGATGTGAAACTCGAAAAAGAGTTCAGAATTGCGGGAACCAGCTTTGCAGTTTTTTGTGATGTATTCAGCGTTTTTAACACAAGCAAAGAAACTTCCATTTATACTATCTCCAGTAACTCAAGTATCGATTACCAAAAAGTTGAAAGCATTGAGAACCCGAGAATTTTCAGAATTGGTGCAAGATTTGAATTCTAAATAGTAGAGCTGAAAAACAAGAAAAAAAGGGAGATACTTAAAGTGTCTCCCTTTTTTTTATCAAAAAAAACTATTTAACAATCTGGGAAAAAGAGGGAAAGAATCCATGAAAAAAATGATTTATGTTTCCAGTGTCTTCTTGATATTTATCCTTATGAATTTTTCGGTTTATGCAAGCGACATGCCAAAAAATATAATGCTTTTATTTGATATTAAGAATTATAATAAGGAAATAGATAACACAATAGATTTTTTCTTCAAAAAATACCTCGGCACAAACGATCAGCTTATTATCATGACCCCTGCAAATAAATTATACAGCTACTCAAATAAAATCCTTTCAGAATCCAGGAAAAAGATCAACAAAGAAATAAAAGATGCGATTAAAAAACACACTTCAATTTCAGGTGCTGATTATAGGAATATTTATACTCAAATGCTCAGCATGGTGGATGAAATAAGGGGAGATTCAGGTTCACAGGATGTTAAAAATCTTATAGCAGCCTATGAAAATACCAGAGAAGAATTAAGAATAACTAGAAGGATTAATGAGAAAATACTTTTAGAGTTCTCAGATGTTTTTAAAAGATCACAAGAAATAACCGGTAATACTGAAAATTATATATATCTCTTTTTCCAGAAGGAGTATAGACCTATACCAGACAGGGTTACAATGAACAGACTGAGGGAAAATCAACAAATAGCTTTTAAAGCAATGGAAGTATTCTTGGAGGAAAGGTCAAAAACAGATTTTGATTCAGAAAAGATAGGCGAAGAATTTAAAAAAGCTAAAGTTATATTTAATTTTATTTACATCAATCCCAAAAAGCTTTCAACAAAAAGATACCAGTTGATTGATAACTCAGGAGATTTTTATAGCGCAATGACAAAAATAGTAGAAAAAACAGGGGGTAAAAAAACTACAACAACAACACCAAAAATAATCTTTGAAGATATTTAAAAACTTCTTACTTTTTTTCCAACTGTTTTATTATATTTCTAACAGAATTTACTTGTGGATCATCTTCTGGACTCAATTCAATAAATTTATTTAAATAATCAATTGCCGTTTCCATTTCTCCCTTGTTCAAATAACAGTATCCCAATTTTAAATAAGGTTTTGGCCAATCAGATTTTGTTTTAGCAGCTAATTCGTAATAAGGGATAGCTTCATCAATTTTATTTGAGTTAAAAAGAATTTCCGCAACAGTATATGATAAAGCATGATTTGAAGGATCAATATTAATTGATTTTTCAAAATATTCTTTTGCATTTTCAAAATCATTTTTATCCATATATAATTCGCCAAGACTAGCATATACTGATGAGGCAGTATCATTTCCTATAAGATTATCTTTTTCTTCCTCTAATTTTTCTAAAACAAATTTAAATTCTTCCATTGCTTTATCATACTGTTTTAATTTTATATAACAGTTACCGATATTGACTCTTGCTTCATAGAATTCTGGTTGTTTTTCAATGAATTCTTTAAAAACAACAAGGGCTTTTTCATATTCACCCTGGTTGTATAACTTATCTCCTTTAAGGTATAATGCTTTGGGACCTTTCTCTTCAAGACTTTCTACATCTGTAATTTTTTTTAAAATTATCTTTTGTTCTGGATTTTTAATCGCACTCACATGAAGTTCTGGAATAATAGTCGGATCATATCCTTCCTTTGAGACCTTAATTTTTATAACTGTTTTCCCCAGGCCAATAAAAGACCATCTTCCCTTTTCATCGGTTTTTGTTGACATGGTAAGCTTGTGGATCAATGACTCAAGCTCAACCTTTGCCCCTTCAATAGGATTTCCATCTTCATCTACTACCTCTCCCTTCAGTCTTGCCTGGCCTCTTCCTTCCTGAGATAAGAGAAAATTAGAAAAAACTGCTATGAAGAGAAAAAATGATATTATAAGTTTAAATTTTTTCATTTTAAATCCTCCTTTAATCTTCAACCTTTATTTCAACTGGCTTTTTTTGAGAGAACTCATTCCCAAGCAGTTTTTTCAGACTTTTACCTTTGACATTCTTAAATAAAGTTATCACAAAAAAAATATCGATTCAATACACGACTTATACTTTTACTAATTGGATCGGCGTATTGTTTTACGAGCGTGGCTTCTATGTGATAAAAACTATATTTTAATTCCCACTTCATTAAAAGTTTCAATTAATAATTCATGGATTCCAAGTTTTTGAGTCCAATCTTGAAACGCAGATTCGATTGTAGTATAGTCCCAAAAAGATGAAAATCCTTTTATTTCCTTTCTTCCTTGCGTACAGGTTTGCAAGCAGCATAAAAAATTTCCTTTACAATCACAATCTGCGCCAATCATACAAAGCACCTATTCCTGTGATTGGTATAGGAAACCTTGCCTTTGGCGGCTCTGAAAAAACGCCTCTTGCTGCTCATCTTCTCACTGTTCTACTTAATAATGGATTTAAGCCGGCTTTAGTTACGCGCGGTTACAAGGGCACCTGGGAAAAGCAAGGAGGGGTTCTTTCTGACGGCAAAAAAATATCCGCAGACTGGAAAGAAGCAGGAGATGAACCCTTTATGGTCGCCAAAAAGATACCTCAGGCAGGTGTATTCATTGGCAAGCACCGCTTTGCATCCTGTATCAAGGCACACAAGATGGGCTTTAATGTCGTCATTTTAGACGATGGATTTCAGCACCGCCGTCTCCACAGGGACCTGGATATAGTCCTCTATAACCCTGAAGAAAAAGTCGCTCTGCGTGAATCACCATCATCGCTTAAAAGAGCTCATCTATTAATGCTTAAAACAGGTATTGATATAAATCAAAAAGAAAAAATCAAAAAAAAGTATCCTCAGGCAGAAATATGTGAATATTCCGTAACCTCAAAAGGGTTTCATAAAATAAATGGAGTGGAAGCCGCATCTAAGATTCCACCAGAGACTCCATTTAAAGACAAAAAACTCCTTGCATTTTGTGGCATTGCCAGGCCTGATAGATTTTTTTCTCTCCTTACAGATGAAGGTTTAACACTTGAAAGGCATCTATCTTTCCCTGACCACTTTTCCTATCCACCATATTCACTAAAAAAAATCAAAAAAAAATACAAGTCTCTCCAATGTGATTTATTAATAACAACCGAAAAAGATGCCATTAAACTTT
>DAOUSP010000146.1 GCA_030627155.1 Candidatus Aminicenantota bacterium | reverse complement strand
CGCAAACCCGTTCTCAGTGAAATATCCTGCCTGGTTTTTTCTTTCATGTAGTCATATCTTTGATCCAGAATCCCTTCAAGCCAAAATGAAGATGATCGTCTGAAGGTATGTCTAAGTCCCAAATATGTTGCGGAAGAAGAAAAAACTCCTTCAGGGGATAATTTGTCTTCATATTTGCGCCACATATGTCGGATGTACGGGAAAAAACTCCCCAGCCTTTTAGAGACTTGAACATATGTTCCGATATTCAGTTTATTAATAGAGTCTTGAAATTCTTCTCTTGACTTTCTTTCACTCGCATTAAGTCTTACGGTGATATCAGGAAGAAACCTCGAAAAAAGGGAAAAACCGGAAAAGACATAAAATGTATCGATAGTTCTTTTCTGCGGATCTTCTTCAACATTATCTCTAAATCGGTCTACCCCTCCGAATAGAGTTAAAGATCTGCTTGCACGGTATCTCAATGTTGAGAAAAAACCTTTTTCATCTTCTTCTATCTGAGTAGCATGAGAGACAAACCTGAAACTGCTCCCTACATAACGGTAATTAGCTTCTATATCGAATTTTTCAGTTTTAATAATAGGGCCAATTCTATAAAAAGAATCTCCCTTTGTCTCATCTTTATCATTCTCAAGATAATTACTTAGCTTATATTCCCCCAGGAACTTTAACCATGAAAAAATTTTATATTCGGAATCAAGCAGAAAAATATTATTTTTTTTGAGCGAAATCTCATCTAAATTGTCTTCTTCATTTTCAGTATGAATAATACCTCCGCCGATAATCAGTCGGTCTTTTGCTTTATACCTTGCTTTGAATCCCAAAATATTTTGATCGCCTATCTCATAAGTACTTCCAAGAAGACCTCTAAGCTGGGCAGTTTTTCCTCCCCAAAAAGTCAAATCATAAGATGGGGCTGAAAACATAAGGCTTGCACCGCGAAAATACAAATACGGATGGAACATATTGATAAAACGGGATTCTAAATTTGTGAATTGAAGATAACTATCACCCAGTTTCCCATTGAATTTGACGTTTCCGATTTTAAATCCGCTCCAGTTTAAGTAAAACCGAGCAATATTCTGCCCTTTATCAGACGATAAACCATCAACCCAGGCGGAAAGCATTCCATAATTTGTTATTACCTGAGAAAGATCAAAATGAAATATTGTCTCATGGACATTCTTTTGATTCAGGAATTGCTGGTCATATAAAAAACTTCTGTTCCAGAGAGAAAAATTAATCCCTCCTTTTTCCAATGAATAGGAAAAAGTGAGAGATAGAAAAAAAAAGTGAATCAGAAATAAAAATGACTTTTTTCTAATACTGTTGCTTCTTACCAAGAGTAAATTTTTCTATTCAATAATGATACTCTTTTGAAATTTCAGAGTTTTTCTTGATTGCAGCGCGATTTCACATTTTACTAAATATTTGCCTGAAGCCAAATCCTCTTCCAAATCAACTTTCACCTGTCTTTCGCTTTCAGGGAGAATCAATTCTCCGGATAATTCCTGCTCCATTACTTTTTTGCCTTGTTCATTCATTATTTCTAATTTTCCGGAGGAATAAAAATGGGCCTTGCTATTATTTTGGATAAGAATACCAATCTCTGTTTGCCCCTCTTCCTTATGAGCAAATATATCAATGATTCTTCCTGTGGGTTTGATATTGCCGACTTTAACAAAAACACTGGCCATTATTTTCCTTCTAATAATCATTGAGTCAACTTCTTTCCCATGCTCTTTATTTAAAATGGGCTCAAAGGAAAAAGCAGCCCAATAATGTCCTGGAAGTGTTCCTTTTGGAACAGAAGCAATATAATGAATTGGTTTTCTTTCCCCTGGTGATAAGTTGATTTCACTGGCTTCAAATGTTATCCATTCCTTGCATGAGAAAGGATACTCTTCTGACTCTGGAAAAACAGGAGTCCCATCTTTCTTTAAATACCAGCTTTTAAGTTTTACCTGGATTTGAATAGAATCTAAACCGTCATTTTTAATGAAAAAAGCATCTTTTTTGTTTTTGCCAGCACGAACAACAAGTTCTGTGTTAAGGGGATATAAAGAAATTGATGTCTGGCCGTAAATTATGAGGACGGAAAAAAATAAAAAAAATATGTATCCCGAATATATTCTTTTCATAAACATCTTTAAAGAACTGCCAATGTAAAAGTAATTGTTTGTCTGTATTCACCTGCTTGATAATCCCAACTATTGGCGAGAAAGAAATTTAAATCTCCTGTAAATTCCCCATCTCCTTCGGCCTTTGCCATCAATTGAGGCCTCATCCTGACTAAAGTGCCGTTTATAAAGGGAGGAGAAGGGGAGGCTGTCCAGCTTACATTATTAATTGGAATGGAGGCACCCTTATCTCCTTTTAAGTTTCCATTAGCAGTTACAGTTAAGTTCCAAGATCGGGCAACCCCAACTACTATTTCCACCCGAACCTGGCTGTCTGAAGAAATAACTGGAACAGAGTCTGGATCAGCAGCAGGAAAATTAATTAATAAAGGAGATATCCTCAACGAAACCTCGTCTTCTGTATGTTGATAAGAATTAAGAAAAAGGGCGGTACAAAAAAAATACCCAATAAGAATGAATAAAAAATTTTTTTTCATTTTGCAATACATTAAAAAGGACTCAAAACCATGCTGACAGTAAGAGTATACACTCCTGGTACATAATCTGGTTTATTCAATAAATAAAATGTAATAGTTCCTTCCCAAATTCCTGGCTTTTTCCAATTTCCGATTTCCTGAGGAGTAGCTTTGCTTAAATTTCCATTCTTGAAACCTTTTGAAGCCTTCCAATATATATTTTCGGCATCTATTTTTTGTCCTGTTCTCTGGTCAATTAAGTCTGAATCTACCCATATCCTGAGATAAACTCTTTCATTAGATCTCGGTGTTATTTTAACAGTGACTCCAACAGGAGGTTCATTTTGAATGATAGAATGGCCCGATTCAGGGCCTTCCTTTGTAAAACTAATAAAATTCGTACTGACTTCCAGCTTGCATCTGGATTCCACCCGTGCATTGATAGTAACATCCTCATGCTCTTGTGAATTCAAGAAAAGCCCAAGGCATAAAATAAGAAAAAAACCTAATGTCTTACTTTTCATCTTGAATTAAAATTTCCTTCTTAAATCCTAATAATTCTTCCCTCCCAATATCAAGGGTGCATAATGCTGTATATTTTCCTGCAGAAAGTTTATCCTTTAACTTACACTTAATTTCTCTTTCGCTTTCAGGAAGAACGACCTCATTTGGAATCAAAACATCAAGAACCTTCTTGCCATTATTATCGCTTATTTCAATACTGCCTTGTGTCCTGAAATGAGTTTTTCCTCTGTTTTTTATTACAAGTATACATACATGCGAGTTGTCTTCTTCGTGAAGTATTAAATCAATAATTTCTCCAACAATATCCACTTTCCCAACTTTCACATAGACAGCAGCTGCAATTTTCCCTGAAAAAACCATCTGACTTCTATCCTTTTCCGCAGTTGCCATTGGAACGTTTTCAAAAGAAATAGAAGCATGGTATCCCGCTGATGGAATGTCTTCAGGTACTGTAATCGTGTATCTTACCATCTTTATTTCATCTGGCATGATTCTGAAATCCTGGGGATTGAGTTTTATCCAGTCTCTGCAAGAATAATCAACGGAATTGGAACCAACAAACACAGGGTTCCCATTGTGACCAAGATACCAGTTTTCTGGAAAGATTTTAAGGCGCAAAGGAAAAGTGCCGTTATTTCGAACATAAAAAATATCGGTTATGCTCTCTCCTTTGTTTAGTGAATGCTCGACTCTAATTGGAGTTATACCAAAGTAAATCTGGGCAATAACAGGTTGTAAACTTATAAGAAAAGCAAGAACTAAAACTGAAGAAAGTATTAATTTTTTCTTCATCATTTCGTTCCCGATTTTCCTTCCCTTACTTTAATTGGAGAAACGTTTAAAGTCAAACACTTATAGCTCTGATGGCTGTCCCCTCGAATCCTAATTTAAAAAATACAGATGGTTTTTAAATGCTTTTTAACTATTTCCTTGTTTTTAATACCCAATACATTTATCGTCTTTTGATTTATGTTGATGAAAGAGTATAAGTGACAGTGGCAGAATAGGTTCCTGGCTCCTGAGTTGTATAATCGCGGGCAAATAAATAGTCGAAAGTTCCTGGATGCCAATGAAAAACTGCTCCACTCCAGGACCCTGCAGT
>DAOUSP010000044.1 GCA_030627155.1 Candidatus Aminicenantota bacterium | reverse complement strand
GCGTTTAGAGTTTACTTCTCCTGCATTTATAATATTGAGCCAGTTTGACTTTTTCCAGATTTGGATGTTTGGAATTTTAGGTTTCGGCATTTCCTCAATACTCAAGATAGATTTAAAGAGGGCATTATTCATTTCATATGGCTTTTGGGCATTAAAAAGCCTTTTTTACATTGCAATCACTATGATTAGTATGCAGTTCCTGGGATAATCTGCTGTATTTCTTGATTGACACAAAGTTTGCTCCTATATAAAGTATCCGTATGGAAAACATGTTCTTTTCAGGCAATTTGGCAGAAAGCCCTTTTTCTTTCCTACTTTTTCGCATTTGGAATTCACATAAATCAGGCCTTTTGAAAATTCAAAGAGAACATCAAACAAAAAACATTGCATTCCAAAGGGGTTCTATAGTCATAGACAAGACATCTTTTAACGAGACATCTTTTCTTGATTTTTTAACTGAGAAAAAAATAATCCCTTTATCCTCAAAAAAAAAGTGTAAGAATCACTCTCAAAAAAACCAATGCTCAATTATTAGATCTTTTATTGATCTCTCTTTTTTGGATCCTGCCAAATTATGGAGCTTTATCAAAGAGTTTTTCAATGTTGAATACTTACCTTGCTTTGACTGGCCTGAAGGCGAGTATACATTTGATCCTGAATCCATCCCCCAAGAGACCGATATTCTCCTTCGTATCCCAACCATGGGTTTTATCTGGCAGGGGACACGCCAGATGCAGAATGAGTCTATTATTCAAAATTTCCTTCCCCAAGAAACCGATATGATTCAGGTGCTTTCACCTCACTCTATCGAGCACATTCAATTAGAACTTCCAGAAAATTATCTTTTGAACCTTATGAGACAGCAAAAAAATTTAAAAACTCTTTATGCATTGAGTGAGTTGGGAATAAAGGAAACTCAAAAAATCATTTTTGGGTTCATAAGCTCAGGGATCGCAGGCCCCAGTCAAAGGAAAGCTATGGAAGTTTCTGAGCACCTATCCCAAGTAGATATTACAAAATTTTTCAAGGCATTCAATGATAAATGCTCATTTATCTTTAAATATATTTCTAAAGAAATAGGCCCTGTGGCTATGAATGTTTTAGAAAAAACCATAGATGATATCAGACCCCATCTCCCTCCCGTTTTTCAAAAAATGCAAATTGGACCCACTGGAAAAATAGAAATGAATTCGCCTCTTTTTAAAGGAGAGACAACTTTCTCGAATAGCGATATAAGGAAAGACCTTTTAGAAGGTTTCAATGAAATCTTAGCTGCTGAAGTCCTGGCTGTGAAAAAAACATTAGGAAATGGCCATGAAGCAATTTTAGTCAAAAACCTGGAAAATATTGGGTAATGAAGTTAAAAAAAAGACAAATATACGCACTTTTAATCTTTATTACTCTTATAATTTTATTTTTTCTGATCGAAATTGGAATCTAAAGCAAAAAACCTTGTAATTATTTTAGGCCCAACTGCAGTTGGAAAAAGCATCACTGCTGTAAAGCTGGCCAAAATCTTTAATGGGGAAATAATCAATTGCGATTCAATGCAAGTATATCAAGGCTTTGACATCGGGACAGATAAACCTTCCATCAATAAAATGGAAAATATCCCCCACCACCTTCTGGATATCGCATCCCCATCGACTCAATTCACGGCAGCAGATTTTGTTCGCCTTTCCTTAAAAGCAATGGATTCTATTTGGAAAAAGAAAAAGCTGCCTATTATTACCGGTGGGACAGGTTTGTATTTAAAAGCTCTTTTGGAGGGGCTTTTTCCTGAAGGAGAGAAAAATCCATTTATCAGACAAACGCTTGAAAGAGAAGTCGAAGAAAAAGGTCTAACTACTCTATGGAATAAACTTAGAGATATAGACCCAGTCTATGCTGAAAAAATAGGAGCTAACGACAAAATTCGCATCATAAGAGCCCTTGAAGTGTATTATGCAACAAACAAACCTTTATCCAAACATTTTATTGAAACTAAATCTTTCGTTAAAGATTTTCATACGATCAAAATTGGGTTAAAATTAGAAAGAAAGAAGTTATATGAATTAATCGACAAGAGAGTGGAGCAAATGTTTGCAAAAGGCCTTGTAAAAGAAGTCCAGAATCTTCTGGAAAAAGGAGTGTCAACAGATTCTTCTCCTTTTCGTGCATTAGGGTACAAATATATTCTGCAATTTTTAAACAAAGGCATCACCCTGGAAGAATCCATACTACTCACAAAAAAAGACACCCGCCACTACGCAAAAAGACAACTCACGTGGTTCAAGAAAATGAAGGGCATCAAATGGTTTTTCCCTGAAGACTTCCAGAAGATTGTGAAATATATCCAAAATAATTTGAAATAGACCATGGAAAAAGCCATTCTTGTTCACCTTGCAATAAATAAAAAAGAAAAAGCCGAAGCAGAAACTTCTATGGATGAACTCAAAGGACTGGCCCAAACTGCTGGAGCAGAAGTTGTCTTCGAGGTTTTTCAATACCGACCAAAAATAAGCCCAAAATATTTCATTGGAGAAGGAAAAGTCCAAGAGTTAATTCACTTAAAAAACGAACTCAAGGTAAATTTAGTTATTTTTGACCATAATTTGAATCCAATTCAGCAACGCAGTCTTGAAAATGCGCTTCAAAGCAAAGTTATTGACAGGACACAATTGATTCTTGATATTTTTGCCAAGCGCGCCCACAGCAAAGAAGGAAAATTGCAGGTTGAGCTTGCTCAGCTCAACTATCTACTCCCCCGTTTGCTTGGAAAAGGATTGGAACTCTCCCGCTTGGGAGGAGGTATAGGAACACGTGGGCCTGGAGAAAAAAAACTTGAAGAAGACAGACGCAGAATCAAAGACAGAATTTCTAATATAAAAAAAGATATCTGGAAAATCCAGAAACGCCATGCCTTACAGAGAAAAAGCAGAAAGAAAAAACCCATCCCTATTGTTTCTCTTGTTGGATACACGAATGCAGGAAAATCCACCCTGTTCAACTTTCTTGCAAGAGAAAAAACATTTACATCTCCAGAACTATTCGCCACTCTGGACCCAATGCTTCGGCGCGTGAGTTTTTCTGATGGACTTTATTTTTTCTTAAGTGACACTGTCGGATTCATCCGCAATCTTCCTTTGGAACTAATCTCGTCTTTCAAGGCAACTCTTGAAGAAGTCAAAGAGGCTGACTGTATTTGCCATGTTATTGACATAACCTCTCCACAGTGTGAAAGCCATATTCAAGCAGTCGAAACGATTCTTTCAAGCATTGGCGTTGTTGACATACCTGTTATAAAAGTTTTTAATAAGATTGACCTTTTGCCAGACAAAGTTGGATTGATGACAAAAAACAAAATTTCTGCTTCCTCAACAGTATATGTTTCAGCAAAAACTGGCGAAGGGATTTTTTATCTTAAAAAGCTTTTTCGCTCTATTCTCTATAAGAATTTAAAAACCTACCACTTAAGTATTCCAAAATCCAATAAAGACATAATCTCTTCCTTTAAAAAATGGTCCTTTGTTCTAAAAAGAGAAGACCGTGGGGATTTTTATGACATAGAAATCATGGCTGATCCTAAATATATGTTAAACTATTTACCTTATCTGCGAAGAGGAGAATTAAATTGGTGAAAAAAGGATTTTCTCTTTCTTTAATAATTGCACTCTTTTTCTACTCTTGTGCCACCTATCAAACTCCTACCCCTTCCCTTTATTTGGATCCTCTCCCTACATATATTGTCGCAAATCTCTCGTTAGAAGAAAGGATTATCACGGAAGAGGCATGGAAAAACCTGAGGCAAGGCAGAGGTGAAAAGGCAAAAAAAATCATCTCTCAATTAGAAGATAAAAGCCCTTTCTACCATGTAGGATTAGGGTATGCATATTATCTTCTGTATCAAAGGCAGGCAGCAGAAGAATATTTCAAAGCAGCTCTTGCGAAATATCCTGACATGGTTTTAATTCACTTGGGGTTAGCCCAAATCTATCTCGAGACAAGTCAGCATGATCCTGCTTTTGTGGAATTACGGGAAGTCCTTAAAGAAGATCCACAACATCCCTGGGCAAAACCAAAATATGAGGCACTCAAATTGACAAAAACCGAAGAAGCTCTTGAACAGGCATATGCATTCCTCAGAGAACAGAATAAGGAAAAAAGCAAAGAAGCTTTCTTGAAAGCTCTCTATTATTCTCCAGAGTCCATAATGGCACATTTAGGCCTTTCTGAAATTTACAAGAGCGAAAACAACTATAAAAATGCCTTAGTCCATATGCAATCTGCTGTGCTTCAGGAGCCCAATAACATAGAAATACTCAAAAACTATGGAGAAATTCTTTTCCTCTCCGAGCAATACAAAAAAGGCCTTGAAGTCTATGAAGAGCTCCAGGAGTTAGAGCCGGATAACCCTGAAATTCAACAACGGCTGGAAACTATTAAAAACCGGCTAGGAATCTTTGAACTTCCAAGCCAATATGACTCAATCCCTTCTTCTGAAGCAATTTCCAAAGAAGATATAGCAGCTCTCATAAGTGTCAAGTTTAAAAATGTCTTTGATGAAGCTGTTGAAAAACCCCCTATTATCATTGACATCGCCACATCATGGGCATCAAGATTTATCCTTACCACGACTTCTTTGGGATTACTCGATGTTTACCCAAATCATACATTTCAACCAAAAAAAGTCGTCACGCGTGCAGAAATGGCGGAAATCCTTCTCCGCCTTATAAACAAATTAAAATCCAAGGGTTACAAGTTTATTCAACAAATCCCCCTAGAAAAAATCCATATTTCAGATGTCTCTCCAGATAATTATTACTACCAACCTATTTTGTTTATCCTGTCGTATAATATTATGTCTCTATCTTCAGATAAAACTTTTAGCCCAGAGCGTGCTGTAACAGGACAGGAAGCAATAAAGCTTTTAAATATTATTCTGGATTTGATAAAATAACGCATCTTATAAGAGTTGTGCCTGCCAAAGTGCCACAAATACATAGCGAAAAGAGGAAGGATGATATAATGAGTGTTCCCAATATACTGACAATTTTGAGAATAATTTTTACGCCTATCTTTCTAATTCTTATAATACAGCAGAAACTCCAACAGGCATTTATTGTCTTCCTCCTGGCAGGCCTTACAGATGCTTTAGATGGAGCCATTGCAAGGTTCTTTAACCAGAAGACAAACCTTGGCATCTATCTCGACCCAGCAGCGGATAAGCTTCTAATAAGCTCATCATACATTCTGCTAAGCTTACACTCGGTTGGTATTCCTAATACCATTCCTGTCTGGCTCATATCTTTTGTTATTGGCAGAGATGTTCTTATTGTTTCTGGCTTTTTATTTTTTTTAAAACAAAATAAAGTTAATAATTTTTCCCCTTCATTGTTAGGAAAAACAACAACAGTATGTCAGGTGACTGTAATAGGCCTTGTTCTCTTGTTCAACATCATGCAAATATCTCCACCTATTTTAAACTGGGCCTATCTTATAACCTTAATTTTAACCATCATATCAGGCATAGATTATTCCATCTCAAAATTCCGTCTGCTTTCTTCCCCTAAATAGACTCTATAGATTCTTATCAATAAACCCTTTTTTCAGGGTTTTCCAGAGTATTTTTAAATCCAATGCTACTGACCAATTTTGAATATAATAGAAGTCATATTCGAGTCTCTTGTCAATAGGAGTGTCCTGTCTTAATCCATGAACTTGAGCCCAACCTGTGATTCCTGATTTAACTTTATGTCTCAGCATGTATTTTGGAATCTTTTCGATAAAATCCTTTACAAATACTGGCCTCTCAGGCCTTGGTCCTATAAGACTCATCTCTCCTTTTAAAACGTTGAGTAACTGTGGGATTTCATCGATGCTGAATTTTCTTAAAATCCTTCCCAATTTTGTTACACGGGAATCTCCTGGCTGGCTCATCACAGGACCTGTCTTTTCTTCTGCATTATAAACCATTGTCCTGAATTTATGCATTTTGAACTTCTTTCCATCCATTCCAACTCTTTCCTGGTAATAAAACACAGGTCCTTTGGATGTCAATTTAATCAATATAGCAACAAGGATCATAAGCGGCAGAAGCAAAATAAAAAGGACAAATGAGGTAATGTAATCACCCAGCTTCTTTATGAACAACATGAGTCCGCGCATGGGCGGCTCATCGATACTTATAACAGGAAATCCATCTAAATCCTCGATGGTTGCTTTCAATGTCAAGAGCTGGAAAAGATCCGGGATTAATCTTACATTCACCGTGTATTTATTGACAACCTTAAAGACTTCCAGGATTTTTGCATAATTGCTCAAATCCAGTGCAACATAGACATCACTGATTTCTTCCTTTTCTAAGACAGATTCCAACTCTTTCAACGGCCCAAAAACTTTTATCCCACCATCAACAGGTATTTCTTCTCCGGGTTTTTTCTCATCATCCAGGAAGCCCTTCACCGAAAAGCCCAAATCTTTATATTGAGAAAGTTTCTGGGCAACTGTTCTGCCCATCTTTCCTGCCCCGATAATCAGGACATTCTGTAGATTCAATCCTTTAGCATACCGCCGTTTCATAAAGAAATAGATTTGATTTCTGAGAAAAGAAATCATAAATATTACAACAATAAAATAGACCGCAAGAAATAGGTGAGAGATTTTAAATGTCATGCTAAACAATGGAGCCCTACCTTGACTGTAGGCGTATAGATAGTTCAAAATCGCCATGACAATGATAATAGTCAATACTACATTCAGAGTTATGAAAAAAAAATCATCAATCTTTGTCCTTTTCAGGCGAGATTTATAAAATCCTTGAATAAAAAATATTACAAGATGCGTGATTAAAAACAAAGGGAATACAGCAATATATGACTTTAAAGGAGGAATTCCTTTTGCTGGATCAACAGGAATAATGTAACCATAAAAACGGAAGCCATAAGAATAAAAATAAGACACAAGAATTCCAACAATATCGCTTAAAAGAAACAACCCGATAAGCCGCGTTTTCTGCTTTTTTATCACTGTAGGCTCCTAAAATTTTCCCATTTCTCTTTGATAAAATCTCTCATATTATTTTTAAATCTCTCGCGAGAAAACTTGAGTGCATGGGTTCTTATAGCGGACTTATTAAAATCCATGGATTGGAATTTGTCAAGCGCTTCATGGATGCTTTTGTGATTCAATCGATTGAAAAATACGCCTGTTTTTCCCGGAATCACTGTCTCTGTTGCACCACCCCGTCCATATGCGATCACCGGAACACCACAAGCCTGGGCTTCAATGGAATTTATTCCAAAGTCCTCCTCGCCGGGGATAAGCAACGCTCTTGCTTTTTGATAAACAGCCAAAAGATCAGACGAATCCAATGTCCCTAAAAACTGAATATTTGTGTGCGCCTCTTTCTTTAAATTTTTGTAATCAGGGCCAATTCCAACAATCTTTAAAGGTATTTTACATTCATTAAAAGCATGTATAGCTAAATCGATCCTTTTATAGGGCACTAATGCTGAAACTATAAGGTAATAATCCTCTTGTTGGTCAGAAGGTTGAAAAAATTGAATATCCACAGGAGGATAGATGACTTCGGCAGTTCGCCTGTAATATTTATTGATTCTTTGAGCCACGGCTTTCGAATTTGCAACATAACAATCAACCCGTTGCGAAGAAGTAACATCCCACATCCTTAAATAATGAATAAGAGGGGGAATAATGAAGCGTGATAAAAGCCCTAACTTCTTTGGGGAAAAATAGACGAAATATTGATTCCATGCATAGCGGACAGGCGAATGAATATAGGAGATATGGAGAGCATCTGGACGAGGAATAGCACCTTTGGCCACACAGTGAGAGCTCGAGATGATTAAATCAAATTCCTGAAGGTCAAAACGTTCCACAGCCATGGGATAAAGCGGTAGGAAATACCTGTATCTCTTTTTCAATAAAGGTAGATTCTGAATAAAACTTGTCCTGATTGTCTTCTCTTCTATAGCCGGAATCTGAGTTCCTGAAAAATGAAAAAGGGTATAAATCGGCGCTTTGGGAAAAATCTCAGACAAGACTTCTAAAACCTTTTCTCCACCCCGCTGGCCAGTCAACCAGTCATGAACAAGGGCAACTCTTATATTCTCCATTGAGGTTGATTATAAAAAGAGGACAAAGAATTGTCAATCGGATCATGTCAATCGCAAGAATCTTTTTTTCCTTATAGGATGAAGGGTTTATGGCCTGAGGATGGCTGAAGCAACCTTTGAATATTGCCTCATTACAATAATGAGTACCTATAATATAGAAGTACTTTGTTAAGGAGCAATGCCCTTTTTTTACTC
>DAOUSP010000245.1 GCA_030627155.1 Candidatus Aminicenantota bacterium | reverse complement strand
GAAACCTATGATTCAAACAAGCTCGAACAAGTAGTAGAGGATATAAGAGAAAAGCTTGAAAAAATCCCTGGCCTAAATTATTCCATTCTCAAGGAACAGACCACACTGGCACAATTTCTTGCCTTTTCTACAGCCGAAATAGGGCTTAAGATTAAAGGAGATGACCTGAATCAATTGAGTAAACTTGCCGAGCAGCTGGTCGAAAAGATTAAAGATATTCGTGGAATTGCAGATATCAACACCAATATTGGAGAAGGGAAGCCCGAGTTTTTGATAAAGATAAAAAGGGATGCGCTCGAAAAGTATAATATCTCGCCTGCAGAAATAAGCAGCTTCCTTGTGAATGCTGTCAGGGGAAGAGTCGCCACACAATTTCAACAGATGGAGAAAAAGTATGACATTCGTGTGCGGATGGAGGAAGGGGCGAGGGGAAACCTTGAGTCTCTCTTGAATGAATCGATTCCCTATCAAGAAACACTTCTGCCTTTAAGAGAATTAGTTTCCTATGAGATTGTAAAAGGGCCTAAAGAAATTCGGAGAGAAAACCAACAAAGAGAGGTTTTGGTGACGGCTAATCTTCGTAAGGGAACAAAGATCAGCCATGTTGTTCCGCATATTAGAGAAAGAATTACGGGACTTTCATTACCATCGGGCTACAGAATCGAATTTGGTGGTGAACAGGAAGAAATGACAAGGTCATTCAGGAGTTTGATTTTTGCCTTCTCTCTGGCGGTGTTATTGGTCTACATGATTATGGCTGCTCAATTTGAATCCCTTAAACATCCCTTAATAATATTGTTGACTCTTCCGATGGGCTTGCTTGGTGCAATTTGGGCATTGTTTATAACGAGCCAAACGCTGAACGTGATTTCTGCAATTGGAATAGTCGTGTTGGGAGGAATTGTGGTGAATGATGCTATCGTGAAAATAGATTATACAAACCAGCTAAGAAGAAGGGGATTTCCATTGAAAGAAGCCATTCTGGAAGCCAGCAGGGTCAGGTTGAGACCTATTTTGATGACTACAGTGACAACAGTATTTGGCCTTATTCCTATGTCTTTAGGATTGGGGAGAGGGTCTGAATTGCAGCAGCCTCTGGCAATTGCAGTTATTGGGGGGCTTATTTTTGCTACCTTTTTGACGCTGATTCTAATACCTGTAGTCTATCATATGGTTGAAATACAAAGTGCCAGAAAAAACGCATGAAAATTTTTATTGAACGTCCTGTTGCAACATCAATGGTTTTTCTGGCCTTATTGGTGTTGGGCATCTATTCTTTCCTGAATGTCCCTCTTGAATTGGCGCCAAAAGAGGAGTTTCCCAGGCTTGAAATCCAGACGAGATGGAGCGGCGTCTCTCCAGAAATCATACAGACTCAAATCACCTCTCCTATTGAAGAAAAAGCGTCGATGGTAAAGGGAGTCCGAAAAATCATTTCATCATCCAGTATAGGGCTTTCGAGTATAACACTGGAATTTGACCCAAAAACAAATATGGAATTTGCACGCCTTTCGCTCAGAGAAAAAATTGCAGAAATGAAAGACTCATTGCCTTATGGAGTGAGACCAAGGATTGAACCTTATGTGCCTGAGGATTTCCGTGTGAAGCCGTTTCTTAACTACACAATCTCAGGCGATTATTCATTACAAAAATTAAGAGAACTTGTTAAAGATAAAGCAGAAATGGGGATCGGGGCGATTAAAGGAGTCTCAGATGTCCAGGTAACTGGAGGTTCAGATGCAGAAATAAAAATCATTCTCGATGAAAATAGACTCAAATCATTAAACATTCACCCTTATAGCATCTTTTCCCGAATTCAGGAACGAGCACGAATCTATCCAGCAGGCAAACTCAAAAAAGGCAGCCAGGAGTTTCTGTTTAAAGTCTCTAATTCTATAAGTGGAATTAGAGATTTAGGTGAAACAGTTATTGCTCATTCTGGTGAAAACCCGGTGAAGCTAAAAGATCTGGCACGCATTTTCCCTTCTTATACAGATATTTATTATATAAATAGAATAAATGGGCAACCCACGATCCGATTGCTCGTCCAAAAAGAAAGGGGAACGAGTACTCTGAAAGTGGCAAAAGCCGTAAAACAGAAATTAGAAGAAATCAAGAAAACTCTGCCTCAGGACCTTATCTTTAGAGTAGTAGATGATGAAAGTGAAGAGATACAGGACAATCTTAAAGAGCTTTACTTGCTGGTAGCCATCATTATCTCTGTCATTTTCTTGCTTGTGTTTTTGGTGTTACAAAGTGTCAAGCCTTCTATTCTGGTCTTGTCGTCCATTGCTTTTTCTGTTTTTATTACTTTTAATCTCATCTATTTTTTCAAGATTTCTATAAACATGTTAACCCTGGGTGGACTCACCTTGGGTTTCGGGCTTTTTGTAGATAACTCTATTGTTGTATTTGAGAATGTGCTGCGGTTGAAAGAAAAAAAAGTTCTTCCTGTTCAGGCAGCAGTACAGGGAGCCAAAGAGGTGTTTCTTCCTGTTTTGGCATCCACCCTTACTACCATAAGTGTTTTCTT
>DAOUSP010000142.1 GCA_030627155.1 Candidatus Aminicenantota bacterium | reverse complement strand
GTTAATCCCCGAGGAGCTATCCCAGGGAAATTTGACCTGAATTATTCATAAATTATGCCGACACCAATATTTATTTCCTATGATATCTGCCATTTACGTTGATTTTTCCTTAAGCATAACATTCAACTCTTTTCCCATGCACTTCTTTTCCTCTATGTCGGCATTCTTTACCCTTCGGGCGAGCCAACGTCTGCAGCAACCTCGACTCGTGAATAATCCAGGTTAGATAATTTTATATTTTTAGAGGCGAATTATAACAAAAGAAATTTAAAGAGGCAATATCTATAAGGATTATATTTAAAGTTTATTTCTATTTGTATTTATATGAAATGCCTGATTTTCAATAACTCCCATTTTTCCAGGGATATAGACTTGTGTTTCCTTGTAGGATAAAATTAAAATAAATGAAGGTTTAATTAAAAGAAGTATGGTCAAATAAGTAATAATCTACAGGAGAAATTTATTTGAAGCCCAAATGCTTTATTTTTGATATGGATGGGACGTTGTTTGACACTGAGTATGACTGGATAAGGATAAAGGAAGAGTTAAATACTCAGGGGAAGCCGATCCTCTCTTATTTAAAAAGTTTAAAGGAGCCAGAAAAGTCTTTAAAATGGGGCATCTTGGAAAAACATGAAAAGAAAGCAACTCGCAATGCAGTTTTAAAAAAAGGTATTCTGGAATATTTGAATTTTTTATGTGAAAGAGCCATTCTGCAGGCTCTTGTCACTAATAATTCCATGGAGAACGTCGAGTTTCTTTTATCCAAGTTCAACCTGAAGTTTGACTTTGTTATTTCGCGGGAAAGAGGCCTTTGGAAACCTTCAGGAGCTCCTTTTTTGGAGGTCATGAAGAAGCTGAAAGTAAAAAGGCAAGAATGCTGTGTTATCGGAGACTCTCATTTTGATATTCTGGCAGCAAATGAGGCTGGAATAAAATGTATTTTTATTTTGAATGAGGAGAAGGAAAGATTCTCTTCAACCAATGCAGAAGTGTTTAACTCGGTAGAGGCCTTAAGAAGGAGGACGATTGATATTTTACAAACTCGAGTATAAAAATGGAACGCAAGAGACACACGATTAGTTTTATATAATAAAGAGAAAATGCTTTTTTAGGAGGCCAGCATGAGAGTAAAACAGTTTTTTTTATGGGCCTTTTTGTTTTCCGTTATAATCCCTTTTTCAGCATACATTTTTGCAGATGGGTTCATAATCCCACAGCCAAGGCCAGGTGAAATCATTCCTCCATTGACAGTGAAATACCATCGTGTTGAAGTTGAAATAAAAAACCAGGTAGCAAGAACTTCTATTGACCAGGTCTTTATCAATAATCATCACAAAGATATAGAAGGAATATTTATTTTCCCTCTGCCTGAAAAAGTAGCTATTTCAGAGTTTTCGATGTATATCGGAGAAAAAGAGGTGAAAGGGGAAATTCTTGACAGGGACGAAGCCAGGCGCCTTTATGAAGAAATCGTACGCAAACTGAAAGATCCAGCGCTTCTTGAATACATGGGCCGCAACCTGTTTCGTGCAAGAGTTTATCCCATACCGGCAAACGGAGAGAAAAGGATTAAGCTCTCTTATACTGAAATCCTCAAGGCAGAAGGAGAAATCATCCGGTTCGTGTATCCGCTCAATACCGAGAGGTTTTCACTCAGGCCAATCGAAGAAGTAACTATTTCTGTTAGAATCATGTCTCAAGTTCCGCTGGCAAACATTTATTCACCTTCTCATAAGGTTTCGGTTAGAAAAACCGGAGACAAAGAAGCAACCATCAGCTATGAAGAAACGAATGTCAAGCCGGAGAAAGATTTTATTCTCTATTATTCTTTAGCTTCTGATGATGTTGGTCTTTCTTTTATGAATTGGAAAGGCCCAGAGGAAAATTATTATATGCTTTTTGCTTCGCCGCGCTATGTAAGCCCGAAAGAGAAAATCATCAAGAAAAATCTTTGTTTTGTTCTCGATAGTTCAGGTAGTATGAGCGGGAAAAAGATCAATCAGGCAAAAGAAGCTGTAAGATTTGTGATTAGGAATTTAAATAAAAATGATAGATTTTCAATCATTGACTTTGATGATGGCGTGAATGTATTTACCCATAAAATGCTCCCTGCTGATGCAGAGAACAAGAAGGAAGCAATCAAATTTGTGGATGATATCGAAGCCTCTGGTGGAACAAACATTCACGATGCCCTGCTTCGTGCATTAGAAATTGTCAAAATTGAAAGCCTGCCAAATTATATTCTCTTCCTCACAGATGGACTTCCAACAGTTGGCATAACAGATACGGCATCGATATTGAATGATATCCGCAAAGCCAATATGAATAAATCAAGAGTGTTTGTGTTTGGAGTTGGAAATGATGTAAATACAGAGCTTTTGGATAGAATTTCATTGGAAAACAGGGGTACCTCAGTTTATGTAGGAGAGAATGAAAATCTGGAAGTTGCTATTTCAAGTTATTATGAAAAAATCTCGACTCCTGTGCTTTCTGATTTGCACATTGATTTTGAGGGAATTAAAATCAGAGATTCTTATCCGAGAATTCTTCCTGATTTATTCAAAGGTTCACAAATGATTTTGATTGGAAAGTATACTGGAGAAGGCCCTATAAAAGTGACGCTTACTGGGAAGGTAGGTGAAAAGAAAAGAACATTTACTTTAGTGCAAAAAGAATTAGGCCGGGATGAGTCCTTTAATTTTATCCCTCGCCTATGGGCCACAAGAAGAGTTGGGTACCTTCTTGAAGAAATACGCCTGCATGGTGAAAAAAAGGAGCTTGTAGATGAAGTAAAAGCACTTGGATTGAAATATGGAATTATTACACCTTATACATCTTTTCTTGTTACTGAAAAGGAGCGCAAATCTATGGACATTGTATCGCCAGAAGCAGCAGATGCTTTCCGTGCAAAGAAAATAACAGGGGAGGGAGCTGTAAAAATTGCAAGAGCCACACAGATGTTGAAAGGAGAGACCCAGCCAATGCTCGTGATATCTCAAAATATTCAGTACAAGTATGATAAAACATTTTATCTAAAAGATGGATTATGGGTAGATAGTGTTTATGATGAAGAGTTACCTTTAAAAGAAATTCGGTTCAATTCAAACGAATATTTCGAACTCCTTTCTAAGAAGCCGGATTTAGCAAGATATTTATCTGTAGGGAAAAATATAGTCGTCAGTCATAAAGGTATAAGCTATAAGATAATAGAATAGATATAAAAGTCTGTTTATTATTCTTTTTTGTAAACGATTTTTCCTCCCAAAATTGTGTAGAGGACTTCTGTAGTAAGAATTTCTTTTGGCTCGATTTCGAAAAGGTCTTTCGAAAGGACAGTCATATCTGCCAGTTTCCCTGGTTCTAAAGAACCCTTTATTCCTTCTTCAAAAGCTGCATAAGCAGAACCCAGAGTGTAATATTTGATGGCTTCGGCCATTGTGAGTTTCTGTTCTGGGAACCAACCTTCCTTTGGGTAATCAAATTCGATGTTTTTTCGAGTGACACATGAGTAAATGCCTCTCATGGGATCCAGAGGCTCGACAGGCCAATCTGTTCCAAACGCAAGCATGGCTCCGTTTTCAAGGAGGGTTTTCCAAATGTATGCTCCTTTGGACCGTTGTTTCCCAATACGGTGCTCGCAGAACCTCATATCTGTTGTACAGTGTGTTGGCTGCATGGAAGCAATGACTCCAAGCTCTTTGAATCTTTTGACATCGCTTGGGATTATGATTTGTGCGTGTTCAATTCTATGGCGAAGCCCTTTTTTACCATGTTTTTCCTGGGCATGTTCAACTGCATTTAGGACCCAATTAACACCTCTGTCACCTATTGCATGGACTCCTACCTGATATCCGTTTTCGTGGGCTTTTTCCACAAGATCATAGAATTCTTGTTCTTCATATTGCGGTAGACCGCTTTTCTCTGGTTCGTCAGAGAAGGGTTCAAAAAGAAGTGCTGTCCCAGAACCAAGTGTTCCATCTATAAATAATTTTAAGAAGCCGATTTTAACATACTCATTACCCTGACACTGTTTAATGCCTTTGGCAATGTATTCATCAATCCGGCTTACAGGAAGCCAACCATAGACTCTGAGCGTCAGTTGTCCCTGCTTGTTCATTTTCTTGTAGATTTCGATTTCCTCTAAACTGGAAGATGTATGAATCCCTGTTATCCCGAGTTTTGCCGCGTGAGAAAGCGCCCGTTGAATATCATCCTGAAGATTTGATTGGATGCGAGGGCCTTTGACTTTAATCAATTGAGTGGCAGCTTCTTTAAGGATTCCTGTGGGTTCTCCAGTCTTT
>DAOUSP010000116.1 GCA_030627155.1 Candidatus Aminicenantota bacterium | reverse complement strand
TATGGGAGTGGCAGTCTGGATTTTTATGAAACAAATCGACTTCCCTCTTCATGTGTTTACAGAAAAGGTCGGGTTTTTATCGGCGGCGATTGCTATCGGAATATGCCTTTATGTGGCATTTCAGTGGATATTTAATAGGGAAGAGGTAGAGGAGTTCAAGAGTCTATTTTCTCGGAAAAAATCAAAGCACATTAAGGGTTGATATGAGAATAGTTTTACAGCGGGTAAAAAAGGCCTTTATCGTGGTTCAGGAACAAGTTGTAGCGGAGATTCACAAAGGGGTATGTCTTCTTGTGGGGATTGAAAAAGGGGATTGTGAAGAATCAGCCGATTATTTGGCAAAAAAAATCGTTGAATTAAGAATTTTTCCTGATAAAGACGGGAAAATGAATATGTCATTATTAGACACCAAGGGGGAAATCCTTGCCGTTTCTCAGTTTACTCTCGCAGGTTCAGTAAAGAAAGGAAGGAGGCCAAGTTTTGACAAGGCAGAGAGCCCTGGACTGGCCGAGCCCCTTTTCAATTATTTTGTGGAAAGACTAAGAGAAAAAGGAATAAAAGTAAAGACAGGGGTTTTTCAAGCGATGATGGACGTTCATTTAGTGAATGATGGACCAGTGACCTTTATCATTGAGAGAAAAAATTCAGATACTCGGAATATTTAGGATTTGAGCCAAAGTTTAAATTTTATCGTTTCACAATCAAAAAACGGTTATACCATTTCCAGGATATGGCCCATTTTTTCTTTTTTTGTTTTCAGGTACTGACGATTTCTTTTATTTGGGGGAATTTCAATAGGAATTCGCTCAACGATTTCTAACCCATAACCTGCCAAGCCAACAAACTTGCGCGGGTTATTACTTATCAAGCGCAGCTTGTTGACTCCGAGCTCAGACAAGATTTGCGCCCCGATACCATAATCTCGATGATCAGGTTTAAAGCCAAGTTGAGTATTTGCTTCTACTGTGTCTGCCCCTTTATCTTGAAGAGCGTAGGCCCTGATTTTATTGACAAGTCCGATTCCTCTTCCCTCCTGGTTGAGGACATAAAGAATAACCCCTTTGCCTTCTTTTTCAATCATCTCCATAGAGCGGTGTAGTTGTTCTCCGCAGTCACACCGGGAGGATCCAAAGGTGTCTCCAGTCAAACATTGGGAATGTGCTCGCACAAGAATGGGCTCATCTTTTTTGATAGCCCCTTTGACCAGGGCTACATGGTGTTCTTTATGGATATAATCTTCGAATATGATTATTTTGAAATGGCCGAATTTTGTGGGTAAATCTGTTTCTTCTATCTTTTTGACCAAATGCTCGTGCTGCATCCTGTACTTGATGAGGTCGGCGATTGTTAGAATTGGAATATCATAAACATGGCTAAATTTTTCCAGTTGAGGCATCCTTGCCATGGTGCCGTCTTCATTCATGATTTCACAAATCACGCCAGCCGGAGTTAAGCCAGCCAGACGGGAAATATCCACAGATGCTTCTGTTTGGCCAGCTCTTTCGAGAACACCTCCATCCTTTGCTTGAAGAGGAAATATGTGGCCAGGGCGAACTAAGTCAGAAAGAGATGCCTTAGGGTTGATAGCAGTTAAAATTGTTTTGGCTCTATCATGGGCAGAGATTCCAGTTTTAATTCCTTCCTTGGCATCGATTGAAACAGTAAAGGCTGTTTGGAAAGGAGCTGTGTTGTTATGAACCATCAATGGGAGGTTTAGTTTTTCGAGCCGTTCTTTAGTTAAAGGAAGGCAAATGAGTCCGCGCCCATGTTTAGCCATAAAATTGATTATATCAGGGGTGACCTTTTCTGCGGCAACCATAAGGTCGCCTTCATTTTCTCTGTCTTCGTCATCAACAATGATGATGAGCTTGCCAGCTTTTACGGCTTCTACAGCTTGTTCAACTGTAGCGATTGCAGGTTTTGCTTGCATTTTTAGTCATTCCTTTGGTTTAACATTTTAGTTTTTCTATCCAATTATACAAGTATTTTCCAATTATGTCACATTCGATGTTAGCAAATTCGCCGTGCTTCAAATCCACAAGGTTTGTATTTTTTAATGTTATTGGTATGAGTTCTATGTCAAAAGATTTAGGGCCCAGGTGGACCACAGTAAGACTTACTCCATTAAGTGCAACAGAGCCTTTAGGAATGAAATAAACACGAAGGTCTGGAGGAAAAGAGACTCTGAGAGTTTTCCCTTCACCTTTGTTAATGATTTTAAGGACTTTTCCCACAGCATCCACATGGCCTGTCATAAGATGTCCACTCAGGAAAGAGGACATGGTTAAAGGGAGCTCCAAGTTAAGCCGGGTGCCCGGCCGCAAGGCACTTAGGTTTGTTCGTTCAAGAGTTTCGTCAGAAAGGTTGAAAAAAACAGTGGATTTTTCCTTTTTGATAGTGCTTAAACAGACTCCGTTGACAGCCAAGCTCTCACCAATGTTGAGCCGGGAAGCGATTGAAGGTTCTTCAATGGCTATCTCCCTCTTCCCATGACGATATCCTTTAAATACACCAATATGATTAATAATTCCTGTGAACATCACAAGTATCCTTCGTATATAATATCCTCACCGATGCGAAAAAAGTTTGCTTTTTTCAATCGAATTGAGTCTTTAATCAAATCTACGCCCTTTCCTTGATAGAATGACGGGGATTGCTTTCCTCCAATAATTTTAGGAGAAATTGACAGGACCATCTTGTCTACAAGCTTATCTTCAAGCAAGGACGTTAGCAGAAGCCCACCCCCTTCGGCTAAAACACTCGAGATGCCATTTTCTCCCAGCCAGAAGAGGACCTCTTTAAGTGGAACCATTGAAGATGATGATGGAATGCCAATGATATAAGCCCCCTTTTTTTGGAGAGTTTCTGCTTTTTTTTGTGGAAATGGATTTAAGGTGAAGATAAGAATATCTCCTTGGGAAAGAGTTTGAAAAATCTTTGCATTTAATGGAAAGCGAAGTTGTGAGTCGATAATAATCCGTGTGATCTTCTTTGATGCCCAATTAGGATGGCGGACAGTTAGCAGTGGATTGTCTTTAATAAGAGTATTGATTCCGACCATAATGGCATCGTATTCTCCTCGTAACAGGTGGACATATTCTCTTGTTAAAAGAGAAGAAATCCATTGGGATTCATGTTTTTTTGTGGCTATTTTTCCATCAAGACTTATGGCAGCTTTGGCTGTAACAAAAGGGATTTTTTCTGTGATAAATTTTATGTATGTTTCATTTAAGCGCTTGTTTTTGTATTCTAAAAGGCCTATCGAAACATCTACTCCTGCCTCCTTCATTTTTTTTATGCCTTTTGAGTAAACAAGAGGATTTGGATCCAGTGCAGATACCACTACTCTTTTAAATTTGGCTTGAAGCAAATGGTTAACACAAGGTGGAGTCCTTCCCCAATGGACACAAGGTTCAAGTGTCGTGTAAATAGTACTGTTTTGTGCATTGGACCCCGCCATGTTAAGAGCTAAAATTTCTGCATGCGGCCTGCCAGGTTTCTCATGGTAGCCATATCCTAAAATTGAGTCGTTTTTGACAATAACAGCGCCAACATAAGGGTTGGGACTTGCCCATCCTTTCGCTTTTTCAGCTAAAGCATAGGCCATTTGGAGATATGCAATATCTCTTAAATTGTTCATGAAAGAAGCGCCTCGACAAATTCTTTGGGGGAAAATGCAAGCAAATCTTTTTCATCCTCCCCAACACCAATGAACTTTATGGGAAGCTTTAACTCATCTGCTATGCTAATGACACTTCCTCCCTTTGCTGTTCCATCCAGTTTTGTTAAAAACACTCCAGTTATTCCTGAAAATATTTGAAATTCTCTTGCTTGAATCAAGGCATTTTGCCCAATGCTTGAATCAAGCACTAGTAAAATTTCGTGTGGAGCTCCTTCAATTTCTTTGGAGATTACTCTTTTGATTTTTTCCAGCTCATTCATAAGATTGATATTTGTATGAATCCGGCCAGCAGTGTCTATGAGGAGTACGTGAAATTTACGAGATTTAAAGGATTGGATGGCATCGTAGACAACAGCGGCCGGGTCGACTCCATATTGGCCTTTTATTATAGGGATATTTAGTTTTTCCCCCCAGATGGAAAGTTGTTCTTGGGCTGCAGCCCTGAAAGTATCTGCAGCTACCATCATCACATCCTTGCCTTCATTTTTGAATTTGTAAGCCAATTTTGCAAGCGATGTGGTTTTTCCTCCACCATTTATCCCGACCATCATTATAACCGATGATACAGGGTCCAGATTTATATCCGTTGAGCTCTGAGAAAGGATTAGGAATATCTCTTCCTCCAATCTTTTTTTGATGACTGGAAAAGCATCTGTCTTTTTTGTTTTATTACGGATAGAATCGATGATTTTTTCTGTAGTTGGCACTCCTACATCTGCAAGAATCATTGATTCCATAAGAGCATCAAGAATTTCTTCTCTATTCTTTTCTGAGGAAAGAAAATCGTCAAACTTTTCTTTAAAAACTTCCCGCGTTCTGGCAAGTTTCTCTTTTAGACTTCCAAACATTATATATCCTGAATTATTCATAAAAACTGCCGATGCCTTCATCTATTTTCAATGATATCTGCCGTTTATCATGATTTTTCACAATATCAAGCGAATCACTTTGTTCGTTTAATCTTATTTCAATCATAATCGGCATTTTTTACCCTTTGGGCGAGCCGACGTCTACAGCAATCTCGACTCGTGAATAATCCACGATAACAATTATATTTTTCAGGTGATTTAAAGTCAATGTAAGCATCTTTTTTCCAAAGTCAAATTTCCTCCCTTTGTTGTGGAATGTGTTAAGTTGTGTTAAATTTAAAAACCGATGAATGAATCTACCTGGATTTTAACTTCTATAAATGATGACGCAAGAAATCTTTCTTTAGAGCTTGGGATTCCTGTTGAAATGG
>DAOUSP010000117.1 GCA_030627155.1 Candidatus Aminicenantota bacterium | reverse complement strand
CTTCTTTCCCTTTAAAGTAGTGGTAAATAGTTGCTTTCCCAATTCTTGCAGCTTTTGCTATTTCATCTACAGTTGTCTTAAAGAAGCCAAACTTTGAAAACAGGTCTTGAGCAACTTTTTCAATGACGCCTTTTTTCTTTTTATCCGCCATTAGTAATCCCTTTTATACTTTTCGACCAAATTGGTTTTTCGGTCGAATATATTTTAAATATAGATAGTATTTAAGTCTTTGTCAATAGATTATTTGAAATTTGTCAAGGCAAAGTGAAAATTTCCTGTTCTATACGTCTTTACCATCTCAACAAATACGATACTTTGAAGAAGAATCCTTGCTTTGTCTCGAGGAAATTATCGCTTTCTACATATTCGCTGTCTTCCCACCTGAGCTTTCTGAAAACTGATCCATATCCCAGATGAACCACGGTTCCTGGAATGTAGGTGAATGAGGCAAGAAAATCAGTAGTTAGCTTCTTCCAATAAGTATTATATTCAACAATCCCTCTGAAAAAGAGATATTTGTTAAGCTGGAAAGTAGTTCGGTTATAAACGAGAGTATAATCATATATTTTTCCTCCATCTGATTCTCTGTAAAAATCACTATATGCAATACTAAGATAGGAATTGAGTTTGTCAAAAGGCTGATACTGGATTCCAAGACTCAGACGATTTCCATTGCCCTGATAAGGATTATCAGGGTCATAAAAGATAGACTTGGTATGTCTGAAAAAAACATGTAAAAAGATTTGTTTGGCAAGCTGGGAATAGGATTGAAGACCTACACCACTTCTATTGAATCTTTGATTCTCAAAAACCTCATCCCCAAGTATTGCATCTATCCGAAACTGAGAGCTCCTTGGTAATTGGAAGCGTAAGGCAAAGAGATTGAAAGTCTCAAACATCCTGGAGTGTTTATCATAGATATGAAAACTCCAGTAAAAAGGTTCGATTTTTTTGAAAAATTTGGATTCAGGGTAAATTTGATACATAGAAAAAATTGCCAGGCGGCTTATCCCTGTTCTCGTTATAAACCCAGTATCTATTTGAAAATCTTTTGAAATATCCTGGAAACCAAAGTCAAGTAGAACCTTGCGGGTTCCGTAATTGTATCTGAGGCCCAGAGCATGTCCGTTGTGGCTCTTATCACTCTCTGGGGTCTGGGTTATAGAACCAAAAAAGTGGTATTCAGCAACTGAAGTTTGAGAAAGCCGAAGTCTGCCATCCGATCCAATAATCCGATTGTATTCATTTTGCTGATCTTTTCCTGTATAAAACCCGCCTATGTAAGAATCATCATTCTTCAAAGCATGGCGCAGTCTGAAAATCGAAAAATAAGGCCGAGAGATTTCATTTTCATAACCAACCTCATCTCGAGAAAAAATAGCTGCTACACTGTTACGGGAACCAATCTTACCAGCAAGCTTAATGCCAAACTGAGGATTGATGATATTTCGAGTGTGTACCACAGCCCATAAAGGAGCTTCTTCTGTGTTTCCTGCAATCTTGAAGTTCTCTTTGCCTTCAAGAAAAAAAGACCTCTTTTCAGGAAAGAAAAGGTCATATCTGAGATTTACATCGACTTGTCCGGCATCGGCCTCGACCTGGCTAAAATCTGGATTAATAGTAGCATCCAGCACCAAATCTGAAGTGAGCCCAAGCTTTGCTGTTAAACTCAAATCAGTCTGTTTTTCATCAGGGCTTAACTTTCCCTCGTCTATAACCTTTCTGTTGATGGTGGTCAATGCAGGCAGAATCTCAATAACCCGCTTGTATTTTAAACCACTAACAGAGATGGGTTGGAATTGAGTAAGGATACCTCCTTTATCAGGATATACCGGAGGTGAAGAAATCATTTCTGAATGTCTGACAAGCTGGCGGAAAAAACCTATCCTCATTGTGATTTCTTTTTTATTTGGAAAACGGATGCTCTTTATAGGAATCCGGCATTCTACTGAGTAGCCCAATTCGTCAATCTGACCTTTGCTGTACCAGACCATATCCTGACTTGATTCAAGATTTCCATTTATGTCCATCATCCCATCACCCTGGATTCCCAGGGGGTTTATGAGAAACCCGTAACCCTTCTGTTTGTCATTAAATGTATCGATTATAATACCCACAAAATCATCATCGAACATGTTGTCACGTTTTGTAACAGAGGCCTTTATCTTATTTGGTTCCTTAGCATGACAGCGAACTCCAAAATAAAAATTTTCCGAATCGTATAACATGAAAGCCTCAGTTTTCTCCTGAGGGTCCTTTCCAAAGTCGGGCTGAAATGTCTTAAAATCAGTCATTTTAAATGCAGTTTTCCATATGGCTTCATCCAGTTTCCCATCTATTTCAGGAGCAGAATTAACTTTTGGTATAGGTTCAACAGTTTCAGACATTAAAAATAAGGAGCATGTTATGATGGCTATTTGAACAAGTAAACTTCTAAAAAAGAATCTTTTCATCTTTATTCCTCACGTTTTTCCATTTATTTAAAAATTTGTTTCAATATACTTAACGAAAAAATCTAAATAAAGGTTCATAAATTTGATTGAATTGTAAAGGCAGGATAAATTATTTGAAACTTTTTAAGACGTCTAAAATGCAAAATATATTAAAAATATACGTAATACAGCTTATTAGTCTTGCTCCTTTTCACGATTAGAGGCCGGATCCACATGGATAAGGATATTCATAGGATTTGAAAGGGCATTCTGTATTTTCTCCTCAATTTTTCTCGATATCTCATGGCTTTTAAGAACAGAAAGTCTTGGGTCGACACTAACATGGAAATCTATAAAAATCTCTCCTCCAAGCTTTCTCGTCCGTAAGGCATGCCAGTCTACTATCTCCTTCTCTTTAGAGAGGATTTTTTCTATAGTCCTAATCGATTCTTTATCAGCGCTGTGTTCCATGAGTTCAATCAGGCATTCATAAAATATTTTTCCTGCAACTCCAATGATCATAAATCCCACTACTATGGTGGCGGCCTGGTCTGCATGTCCATAGCCTAAAACGCTTGCGATTCCACCTATTAAAACCGCAACAGAAGAAAATGAATCAGACCTGTGGTGCCATGCATTGGCAAATAAAGCCGCAGAATTAGTAATTCTTGCAATCTTGCGTGTCTTTTGAAACAGGATTTCTTTTGCAACTACTGAAATACCTGCCACAACTAATACCAATGGCCCAGGAAAATTATGCTCATGGCGGTAGATAGAAAATCCCGCCGACAAAACAAAGCCCATACTAATTATAAATAGAATGACCACCATAAGCATAGCAGCAAATGTCTCAAACTTCTTATGGCCATAAGGGTGGGTTTTGTCTGCGGGTCTTGTGGATAATCTCGTGCCAAGAAGCACTATAAAATCTGTCACTAAATCCGATAGCGAATGAATCCCATCAGCAACAAGCGCTGAAGACCGGATTAAAACTCCAATACCTGTCTTTAAGGCCATTAAAAGAATGTTTACAAGAGAGCCCCAGAGTGTTGTTGACCTAATATTTTTGTCTCTTTCATCTACCAGCTTTAAAGCCATTGCCCTCTACCTTCATGATTGAAATTAAATGAATGGTCTTTTGCTTCCTTAAATATACTCAATTGTTGCCGGTGGCTTAGGAGTCAGCTCATAGGCAACCCGCACCACTTGTGGAATTTCTACCGTGATCCTCTCCGCCATTCTCATCAGAGTCTCCCAGGGAATCTGTGATGGCTTTGCTGTCATGGCATCCCTGCTTTCTACAGAGCGAATAATGATGATATTTCCAAACTTTCTCATACCCTTCTCTATCCCTGTGCCTTTATCACTCAATAAAACTGCAAAGGCCTGGAAAGGATTAAGTGGAGCCATCTCTTCTTCTACAATCTGTGTGGCACGCCTTATAAGTGCCACTCTCTCAGGGGTTACTTCTCCGATGACTCTTGTTGCTAAACCAGGCCCAGGAAATGGCATTCTTTGAAAAATTCTTTGGGGAAGGCCTAAGTTTTCCGCCACCTGTCTTACTTCATGTTTAAACAATGTTATTAACGGCTCTATGACTTTAAATCCGTATCCTTTTTCAGGGTCGATCCCAATCTGTTCTAAAATATTGTGCTGGGTTTTTACTCCTCCTTTTGTTTCTATTACATCAGCAGCAATTGTTCCCTGGACAAGATACCTGGCTCCGCTTTTAATAACCTCCCTCCCAAAAGCTTTGTAAAAGATATCTCTAAATGCTTTTCTCTTCTCCTCAGGGTCAATCTTCCCCTTTAACCCAGCAAAGAACTCATCCTTTGCATCGATTATTTCCACCTTTATTCCAAGCTCTGAAAAAATCTGGCTTACTTCCTGCGGTTCATTTTCCCTCATGAGACCGTCATCGATGAAAATCACACGCAAGCGATCTTTAATGGCGCGGTGAGCCAGAACCGTGCAGACAGAACTGTCGACCCCGCCAGATAAAGCAGAAATCGCTTTTTCAGAGCCAACAATGGCTTTAATTTCTTCAATTTTTTGATTGATAAATTGTTCCTGGTTCATAGGATTCCTTCCTTTCTATTTTTGCATTAATGCTCCGGATAAAAATAATAACCGAAGATATAGTTTAGCAAAAATAAAAATAATTTCATAACAAGAATCACAACAAGGAATTATTTTATAATCTTCAATATCCTTGCTAAAGCTTCTGTGTTTGGTTATATTAGATAAAATTTCGTAAAAATCATGGTAACTATATTGTTTTTAATGCTTCTGCTTTAACTTCAAGCCATTATAATTTTTCGCTGAAATCACAAACAAAATTCAATCACATATGAAAATTTACTTCACATTTTTTCTTATTGTGGTATAATTGAAAAAGCTCTCTTTGACCGGCTGGAGAGAGTCCTACCAACCCCCCTTTTGCTGACACAGCCGGTACTTTTTTTTAGTATGCAT
>DAOUSP010000149.1 GCA_030627155.1 Candidatus Aminicenantota bacterium | reverse complement strand
GATTTAATATTTGTTGCCCTTATCATAGGAATGCCGTTAGCTTCTAATTCAGGGGATTGACCTAAACCATAACGGACTTTAGCAATTTTTATTAGCTTAACTATCTCCCACTCCTTTGGTATCCTCCCAATTTCAGTTTCCTTAAACTTTTTGTGCCCGATGCCTTTGGTTAACAGCTCCTGCATCATCCCCTTTTTCAATTTCTGAGTCTTTTTAATAGCTTCGTCAACTTTCTCAATCGCCTTATCAACAGTCGAAAGAATTTCTGCGATTTTTTTCTGTTCGGGGAGAGGGGGGAGAGGAACTAAAAAGTTTTCTAAGATATTTTTTGACAGCTCTTTAAAAGTACTTCCTCCGCTTGAATTTTCCAAAACGCTTTTTTTACTTATTAAATAATAAGCATAAAATTCTGGGTTGATTTCTCCTGTATTTTTTTGTAGTAAGCCTTTACATCCCTGATTAAATGTTGCTTTGCATTCGATTATCCCGATATATCCAACAGGTGCTCTTGTGGATATTATTATTGAACCACTGGGCATAAGCGTTAAATTTGATAGTTTCCGCCCCTTTTCCGTAATTTTTCTTTCGCTGTTCTTAATAAATAGCTTTCCATGTAACTTGCTCATATCAGAGGGCGTAATCCAGTTTATATTTCCGTCTTTCCAATACTCTTGTTTTTTGGTCGACGGTGTTGTCCCAGTTTGAACATTAAATAAATCAACAATTTTATATATTTCCCACTCCTTCGGTATCATTCCTATCTCAGTGAGCTTAAAATTTTTACTGTTCTCTTTCATATCCCTCTAATTCCACACTTTTCCATAGAGCCAATTAAAACTCGACAAAACAAAAATAATCATTAAAATAAAATATGCTTAGGTCTGAGCCGGAGATATCGGTCGCCGATTATCATTGATGGCCCCGAACCTGAGCTTTTTTTCTATACGATCTCCAATACCATATCCTGAATTTTCTACTTAACGATTTATTTATTCCTTTTTTTGTCCATGTGGGCTCTAATAAATCTTTTATCGGGTTGGTCATAAGATTCATCCAAATATACAATCACTATGGTTTTCGCTTAATAAAATTGCCCTCTGGCATAAAAAGTTGGTGGCATAAACGACAACCCAATTGACAACTTAAATGACAACCGTTCTTAAACCAATTCATAGTATGCCCCACGCCCTTTTCCTCTGAGTCGGACAACTCTGAGATTTACCAATTTGTTCATTTCTTTAAGAGCCATCTGTCTCGATACTCCAAATTCCTTGGCGACATCGCCTATAGCAATTCTGTTGTTTTGAACTATCCACTCCACAATCTTCATCTGCCTTTCTGTAAGGGCAACTTGTCCTTTTTCTTTAAGCACTTTAATATCCTTACATAAGCCGATGACTTTATTCTTTACGTCCTTAATGCTGACAGCAATACCTTCTGTAAAGTACTCCAGCCATCCAGTTAAATCGAGGGTCTTCTGATCCACACTTTTCAATGCTGCATAGTAAACTCTTCTGTCATTATCATAATAGTCATCCAGAGCAAAAAATCTTTTTACATCGAAACCTCTCTCATAAAAAACCAGAGAAGCCATGATTCTTGCAGTCCTTCCATTTCCATCGACAAAAGGATGAATCCTCACGAGTTCATAATGCGTTATTCCGGCGTGGATTACAGGATTAAGTTCATCCGCACCTGGGGAATTGAACCAATTGAAGAAGTCATTAATCAATTCAGAAACTTGTTCTGTTGGAGGAGGCATAAAAATAACCTCTCCAGTGATTCTGTTTCCAACAAATACCTGACGGTCACGAAATATTCCTTCATCTTTTGGATTCTCCAGAGTCTCTTTTGTTACTATTTTATGAACCTCCAGCAGGTCTCTTGGTGAAAATGGAGTTCTTTTAGCTAATTCAGGCATTCTTTCCAATGCCTCAAGATAGTTGAGAACTTCCTGTTTATCTTTCCTCCTTGCCATGATGTCCCGGCCTTTTGCCAGGGCGCTGACTTCTTCAAGAGAAAGCGGATTACCCTCAATAGATGTGGATGAATAAGCACTTCTTATTAGCGCCTCTCTTCTCAATGAAACCTCCCATTTGGGAATAAGGGGCGAATTCAGGATAATCGTTCTTGCTTCGGCAATAAGAATAAGATTTTTGACAATCTTATTCGTGTAAAGAAAATTGGGGTTATACATTATTCTTTTCCCTCAGTTCTTTGAGGTAACCTTTAATCTTTTCTTCAATCGCCAGGGATTCTTCTTCAAGCTGGCGCAGATCTTCCCATTCCTTGGTCACATCGATATCCTCAACTTCTTCTTCTGGAAAAACATAAAGCGTAACATTAAGATTGTAATCATTCTCCTTTATCTTCTCTAAATCTACGCTCCTGGAGAATCCATCCTCTTCATTGAACTCTCTGTAAGCTTTGGCTATCTTATTTATATGCTGCTCTCCTAACTGGTTGAGCTTCCTGACTTCAGGATGCTGTTTGTATTCTCTGCTGGCGTTGATGAAAAGTACTTTTCCTTTCCTTTCTTTGGGTTTATTGTGATTGAGAATCAATACGGCCCCAGGTGCTCCGGTGTTATAAAAAAGCTTTTCTGGAAGAAGGAGAATGGCTTCCACCAGGTCACTATTTACAACTCCAGTCTTTATAGCTTTTTCTCTTCCTCCCCTGAAGAGACATCCGTTATCTATGACAATGCCAATCCTTCCGTTTTCTTCTTTGGCGGAACCCAACATGTGCTCAATCCAGGCCCAATCTGCAGATTGCCGTGGAGTGAACCCAAAGTTGAATCTTTCTCTCCAAAACTCTCCTTTCTTCAGTATTTCCTCATCGTAGCCATCCTGGTTCCAGGGAGGATTGGCTATGACAACATCAAATCTTTTCAATTTTTCTGCATCTTTAAATTTGGGATAGAGGAGTGTATCCCCGAGAGCTAATTGTGTGTTCCTGATGTCATGGATATAAAGGTTCATCTTTGACAAAGCCAGGGTCTTGTGGTTGGCCTCCTGGCCGAAAAGAAAGAGCTTTTCTGTGCCAGTCTTGCCATGCTCGTCTTCAACATGTTGATAGGAAGCTATAAGCATTCCCCCGGAGCCGCAGGCAGGATCATAGACCCTTTCATTTGGCTCTGGATTGAGGATTTCAACAAGAAGTTTGATGACTTCTCTGGGAGTATAAACCTCGCCTTCTTTAGCCTTTTGAGGAGCAAAATATTTTAGAATCCACTCGTAGGCATCACCGAGCAAGTCTGGTGAGACATGATTGAGGGACCTGGCACTGAACAGTTCAATAAGCTGCCTTAATATCTCCGAATTTTCCCTGTTTGTCGTGAACTGGACAAAATCCACATTTTCAAAGACATCTTTAAGCTCCGGGTTTCGGTCAGCCAGTGCCTTCATGGCTTTTGAGAAGTTTTCGGGTAATCTTGCCGGGTCCTTCCGGATGTTTTCCCAGAGGAGTTCTTCTGAAATATCAAAGTCATGATAGATGGCATTTTTTGCTTCTTCAGCCGCTTCTTTTTCACTCAATCCATCCAAAAGGGCTTCATTATAAGCATTCTGGTAATCCATCTCCCACTTATCGCTTATCCTTTTGTAAAAGAGAAGGACCAGGATAAAACTGTAATCGACTCTTGTTCGTATTAGGTCTGCAGCACCTTTAAGAAGGCCATCAAGATCCGCACGGGTAAGCTTTTTTTTGTCAATCGAAAGAGTTTCTGAAATAATATCTTCCCTGCTTATTAACTTATATATCCTCTTCCTTGCATCATCAGGATCAAATTCTGTTTCAAGCCAGCCCCTTTTCCTCAGTTCTGAAAGAAAGACATTGATCTGTTTTTCACTGTCATGCATTTTTTCTTTAAGAGCCGCAGCGGCATCATCAAAGCGGAAAGCTAAGTCCTGAAAGGATTCCCATAAAACCTTGTGTCTCTTTTCAAGCCATGAAGGAATCATAAATCTTCTCTCCTTAAACTAATTACATAAGTTAATATTTTTAATACTTATATAATAAGCTAAGAATAATCGAATGTCAAGTAAGTTTCCTGAAAAATTCTTATGAAAATTCCTTCAGATTGTTTAGGAGTCAGATATAGAGCGCAAAGGCATAAGGGAGCTTGGCTGTGAGAGAGACGTCTCGAGCAGGTAGGAAAACAGGACGGAGTTGCCTACT
>DAOUSP010000081.1 GCA_030627155.1 Candidatus Aminicenantota bacterium | reverse complement strand
GGCCCTGTGACAATGAAAAGCATTATTTCTCTCGCAGTTATCTATTTAAAAATAAATGTTTCATTCTAAATTTTGAACCTGTTGACGAAATCCTTCGATTCCACTTTTTATAGCCAAACTTTCTTTAATTATGGCAATATCCTGAGCCTTTGAATTAATCGTGTTTGCCTCCCGGTAAAGCTCTTGAGCAATAAAATCAAGCTTTTTCCCGACAGGTTCGGATGTCTCCAGAGATAGAAGCTCTTTGATATAATTCAAATGAAATTTTAACCGCACAACTTCTTCAGACATATCATAGCGCTGGGCAATACAAGCTGCCTCCTGGACTATTTTTTCCTCTGAAAAGGGCGCTTCCAACCCAAGTTCCCGCAATCTTTCCACTAATCTCTCCTGAATTAGAGAAGGCTGTCTGTCCATAAGTTTTTCTATCCGGCTGGCAGCTTTCTGTATATTTCGAATGAAACTCTGAATTTCCTTTTTTATCTCTCTTCCTTCTCTTTCACGACATTTTATTAGAATGTTCATGGTTTTTTCAAAAGAATTTTCTAAAAAAAGAATTTCTTCCTCTTTAAAACTTTTGTTTTTTAACTCAATAATTTGTGGAAGATTAAACAGGTTTTCTAATGAAAAGTAAAGCTTATTGTCAAACTTTGCTGAGAGTGTTTGTGCGGTTGACAGAATTTGTTTTAACAATGGCTCATTTATGTAAATTCCCCATCTCTCCGGGTCTAAATATTTCACATCAATATGAACTTCAACTCTTCCCCTGTTAATCATTCTCTGGCAAATAGCTCTTAACCGATTTTCAACCTCTCCGATGTGGCTTCCCCTGTAACACCAGTCAAAAAAACGATGGTTTAAACTCCTAATGCTTATTTTTATTGATAATACTTTGGTATCGAATTTCTTCTCAGCAAAGCCCGTCATACTTCGTATCAACTGATGTTCTCCTTTTCTTCAAGAAACTGCAGATCATATAATTTTTTATATATGCCATTTTTACGGCGAAGTTCCTTATGCGTTCCCATCTCTACTATTCTTCCTCTATCAAGCACAAAGATTTTATGTGCATTCCTAACCGTAGATAACCTATGAGCAATAACAAAAGTTGTTCTATTTTTCATCACATTGGCTAAAGCAAGCTGAATCATCCTTTCTGACTCTGAATCTAACGCAGAAGTTGCCTCATCGAGAATCAGAATGGGGGGATTTTTAAGAAGGGCCCTGGCAATTGCTATCCGTTGACTCTGTCCAATAGAAAGCAATCCTCCTTTTTCTCCAATAATAGAATCGTATCCTTCAGGAAGCTCCATGATAAAATCATGGGCCTTTGCAGCTTTAGCGGCCTCGATGATTTTCTCTATCTCTATATCTTCCAGTCCATAAGCAATATTATTCCGCACAGTATCATTAAAAAGTATCAAATCTTGAGTCACCATCCCTATTTGAGACCGTAAAGAAGAAATGCTTACTTCCCGGATATCTATATCATCGATAGTGATTCTTCCTGAAGTTGGTTCGTAGAAGCGGGAAAGAAGGTTAATTATCGTTGTTTTACCGGCTCCACTCAATCCTACAAGCGCAACTGTTTCTGTGGGCTGGACTTCAAAATTGATATTATAAAGGACAGGCCGAGCCTCATTATAACTGAAAGATACGTTTTCAAATTTTACTTTTCCTTTCACTTCAGGAAGAGGATAAGCTTTCGGGTGGTCCACAATCTTCGGCCGATCTTGCAATATTTCATTTACTCTGTTATAGCTGGCCACTCCATGTTGTATGACATTATTTGCACGGCTTAACCTTTTTATGGGTGTATATGAATAAAAAATCGCAACTACAAATGAGGCGAAATCTCCAGGGCTGATATATCCTTGCGCTATCCTCATCGACCCAACAAAAAGAATAAAAGCTCCTACTATCCCACCCAAAAATTCCATAAACGGAGATGTTAAACTTCCTGTCCAGGCGAGCCGGGTTCCTGCTTTGAAATATTCATAAGTTGCACGGAAAAATTTCTTAAGTTCAAACTTCTCCATGGTGAAAGCTTTTACAATCCTGTTTCCTGTAATTGTTTCATGGAGCAAGTTATAGATATTTGAAATTTTAATCTGACTATCCATTCCTCTCTTTTTTAACTGCCTACTGAAAATTGCCAGGGGAATAACAGCCAGAGGGGCAATAATAAATGAAGCTAAAGCTAAACGCCAGTCAGTGATAAAGATGTAAACAAGAAGGGCAAATAAGACAAGAATTTCTTGAATAAGTTCGCCCATGCTCCCTGATACGGCTTCCTGAATTTTATCAACATCGTTTGTCAACCGGGACATCAGTTCGCCTGTAGGCGTGTGGTCAAAATATTGCGGGGACTGGTAAACAAGATGCTCAAAAAGATTGTTTCTCAAATCTTTGACAATATTTAACCCCACGGATTTCATGAAAAAAGAAGACAAAAAAGTGAATAATCCTTTCCCAAAAATCACAATAACCAAAACCAAAGGAATAAACCACATTAGTTGGTCTTTTGCTACATGAAAGTTATTAAAAACAAAATCCACTAACCCTGTTTTCCTTTGAACTTCTTGCGGAGCCAGCTTAATCATATCATCTATAATCGGCTGGACTAAATTGACAAATACATAAGTAAAAAAGGCGACAAAAATCGAACAGATAAATGCAATCGTCAATTTATTTTTTTCGCCTAAAGTAAGTTTTAAAAGTTGGAACACTTCTTTCATCACCTATGTTTGGGAAATATGATACAAGAGTTTTGAAATTTCGAATGCATTCAATGCAGATCCACGGGTTAAATTATCTGCAACCGACCAAATCCAAAAATTATTCGGAAAAGCATTATCTTTTTTTATCTGTCCGATAAAAATTTCATCTTTGCCCGCTACAGAAATTGAGGAAACAGGGCAAGATTGGACAGGCGCCAAAAGTTTAAAGTAGGGAGACATCTTAAAAAGATCTTCTAATGTTTGAATATCTGTACTTTCTTTCAATTCCAAGTAGCTCATGATGGAATATGTATGAAAAACCGGAGCCTGCACAAGAGATAAAGCGAGCGGAAAACCAGAGTCATTTAAAATCCTTTTTATTTCTGAAACGATCTGTTTTTCAACAGGAGTAAATCCATGCTTATCTACAAGCTCTGCATGAGAAAGAAGATTAAAGGCAACCTGGGTTTTAAAAACTTCTTTTGTAATTGAAGCACTACTCAAGGAAGCAACACTCTGGTTCGCTAATTCCCCAATGCCTGATTCCTCATATGCCGAAGCAGGCTGCATAACAAAGGAAACGGCTTTTAAAAGTGTATATTTTGTTGATATCACATTAAAAATATGGGAAAGAATGATGGCAACAGGATGTGGGTTAGCAATAAGCTGAGGTTTTTCTTTCAGAAGAAGCCAATTATTCACTCCTGCAACAACAACTGGTGTCTTTCTATCTTTATTGAATGTTTCGTTTAAATCAATCGCAAAAAACTTCTTCTTTTTAGCCAACTCACCATATTTTCTATTAACTTTTTTATCTACAGATAAAAAAACCAAATCTATCCCAGATAAATAATTTTCATCAAGACAGTGTATGACTTTAGGATCTCCTTTAAATTCTGTCAATTTACTATATTCCTGCTTCACATTAGAGTCAAAAAAATCTATGGATACAAAGGGAAACTCCTTTTTGCTCAATACGCTTTTTATTTCTTTTCCACGCATGGAATCTGTTCCAATAAGGGCCAGGCGGAAACCTTTTCTATTCTTCATGTTTCTTTAAAGGATTATCGGAGGGACTTTCTGTACTCCGTCATGATGTAATACATTCTATCTTTGCAAACAAGCTTTTTTTTCTTTAACTTTTTTTCTTTCAGCTTCTCTTTTTCAGTCAAAAAACTTTTTGCCGCCAGGCGTTTCAATTGCTTTTCATAAAGTCGGTGCTCATCAAATATTTTCTTAAATTCCTTGTTTTGTTTCAGTAATAGCTGTTTTAATTCTTTTTCATTCATTAAGCTCTTCCTCCAAATTGAAAGAATATCACAATGGTATTCTGATTTCAATTTCCATTGAGTACAAACGCCCCCTTTCCGAGGCGTCAATAATACTCTAAGTAAGCCATAAATAAGCTTTAGAAAATTAATTTTTGGATTGACTTTATCAAAGAGTAAAATTATACTTAATAGCTGAGTTTACTGAGGTACAAATTCCTTCTTGGCGAGGTAGCTCAGTCGGTAGAGCGAGAGACTGAAAATCTCTGCGTCGGCGGTTCGATTCCGTCCCTCGCCATTCTTCTTCATCCTTTTTCCCTTACTTTCTTTACAATAAAAAAGTTAAAAATAAATCTACTTGAAGTGCGGTTATGGCTAAGATTTTTAACTGATTTTTGCTTTTAGAAACTCTTTTAGCTTATGGCTAAATTCTGGCCTTTTTAATGCAAGATCGATTGTTGCTTCAATAAATCCCTGCTTGTCACCCGCATCATATCGCTTTCCCTCAAAAATATAACCATAAACAGGCCGGTCTTTAAGAAGAATTTTGATAGCATCCGTAATTTGGATTTCACCTTTATCATCAATGGGTGTTTCTTTAATTGCATCAAATATTTCCGGATTAAAGACATATCGCCCAAGCACAGCAAGATCAGAAAATGCTTTTTCTGGGCCTGGCTTTTCGACCAAGTCCTCTATTTGAAATAATCTGTCGGATACCTGCTTGTATTTAATTATGCCATATTTTTTGGTACCCTCTTTATCAACGCGGCCAAGAATAATAACAGAAGCACCTAGTTCTTTATAAGCATCCAAAAGTTGCTTTGTACACGGAACATCGCAATCAAAGATATCATCCGGAAGAAGGACAGCAAAAGGCTCATCCCCTATAAATTTTTCGCTCATCAAAATCGCATGGCCTAATCCAAGTGCTTTTTTCTGCCTCACATACCAGAAATTAGCAAGGTTAGAAATTCTTCGAATCTCCTCCAGATAATCAAACTTCCCTTTCGCTTCCAGAAATTGCTCCAACTCAGGACTATCATCAAAATAGTCTTCAATAGCACTTTTCCCCCGGCTTATCACAATGGCAATATTCTTTATCCCTGAGCGGACAGATTCTTCAACGCTATACTGAATCAACGGCCTATCCACTACTGTGAGCATTTCTTTTGGCTGAGATTTTGTAGCAGGAATAAAACGGGTCCCAAAACCCGCAGCAGGAATGACCGCCTTCTGTATCTTCAGAGTTTTTTCCTTTCTAAATTAGATTTTAATGCAATTTAGAATTTGTAACTAATGGAAATGTTAGGAACAAATATTTTCATGTTGTAAACACCTGGCATCGCTGCTTCATATTCAGGGTCAAGGAGAACTTTTTCAAAGGGAACATTTCTTTCTTTACCTGTTAGATATTCAAAACCAACATCAATAGAAAGATTATCGAGAAAATATCCTATCCCAACAGTTACAACATTAAAGTTATAGCTTGGGAGAAGAACATTCATTGTTTTATCTGGAGAAGGACTTGGGTCGTAATAATAACCTCCACGAAGGGCTATTGTTTCGAGCTTATATTCTGCACCAAACCGGATTTGTGTTGCATCACTCCAGTGAAGAGGCCTCTCATCATCACCGCTTTGAGCCATCAAGATTTTCCAGATAGAATCTTTAAATTCTGACTTCATGACATCCATTTTCGACCATTGTGTCCATTGAATATCTGCTGTTAAAGTGAGATTATCAATAGGGTTGACAGCCACTCCACCGGCTATCCACATTGGCCAGGTCACTTCTCTTTCTATGTCTGAAGTAGGGTTGAAACCTAAGAGACTTAAATTAGAAATACTTCCCTCTCCACTGAATTTCACAGTGCTTGCAGTCCGGAATGTCGCACCGAGACTAACCATTTCACTTGGCTTCACCAATATTCCAAAAGTGGCTCCGTATCCCCATCCTGTCATGCTTTCTTCATACTGTCCCAGGTCAACTTCCATATAATAAGGTGGTACAG
>DAOUSP010000226.1 GCA_030627155.1 Candidatus Aminicenantota bacterium | reverse complement strand
CTTCATATTTGGAAAGAAAAAAAGATAAGCTGCATGAGTTTAATACTCTTCTATTCCCCTTAGGAATTATACTGGTATTCATCCTTTTAATCATAAAAGAACCCGATTATGGAACAGCTATCCTCATCTGTGTCATATCCGGCCTAATGCTTTTTATCGGAGGGGTTAAAATAAAACACTTCCTTTTTCTTGGAGCTCTTTCCATCGGGCTTTTCGGTTTCTATCTTTTCAAAGAAAGCTACAGGTTGGAGAGAATCATTGCATTTTTATTTCCAACAAAAGATCCATTGGGCAGTGGATTTCAAGTGATTCAATCAAAAATAGCTGTGGGCAGAGGAGGACTATTTGGCGTTAGTATTGGAGAAAGCAGCCAAAAGCTTTTCTTCCTTCCCTGCGCACACACAGACTACATCTACGCAATCGTGGGAGAAGAGATAGGCCTAATTGGAACGCTTGCAGTATTGTCTCTTTTTGTGTTTTTTCTATGGAGGGGCTTGCTCATTTCCAGGAGAGCCCCAAACCTGTTTTGCCAGCTATTAGCCGCAGGGCTGACTATAGCCATTTTCTCTCAAGCATTATTAAATATAAGCATAGTAGTTGGATTAGGCCCTCCTACGGGCTTCCCTCTTCCTCTCATCAGCTTCGGAAGGTCATCTCTTATCAGCACTCTTTTTTGCATCGCTATTCTTCTTCATATCTCGCAAAGGCGCACAAGCATTAAAGGGAAAAAATGAGAAATAAGACAGTGATTATTAGCGGCGGAGGAACAGGGGGACATTTGTATCCGGCTTTATCCGTAGGCCAAAAATTAAAGGAAAAAGATTCCGAAATTAATCTAATTTTCGTAGGAAGCAAGCACGGAGTGGAAGAAAAGATCATGAAGCATTATAAGGCAAAATTCATCCCGTTGAAGATTGAAGGAATAAAAGGAAAAGGCCTGAAAGTCGTTAAATCACTTGCTATCCTTCCTTTTGCTTTATTAAAATCTTTCGTCATTTTACTCAGGAACAAACCAAAATTAGTCATAGGCATGGGTGGCTACAGCTCAGGCCCAATCGTTCTTCTCGCCTCCTGGATGAGGATTCCCACTATAATCCTGGAGCAAAATGTTTACCCCGGATTCACAAATAGAGTCCTCTTTCCCCGAGTAAAAAAAGCTGTCACTGCATTTAAAAATTCCCTACCTTATTTCAAAGGAAAGGGGGTTTTCATTGGAAATCCTGTGAGAGAGGAATTTTATTATCTTACACATGAGAAAAAAAATCATTATTTCACCATTTTGATTTTTGGCGGAAGTCAAGGATCACACTTCCTAAATCACGCGGTTATTTCTTCGCTGCCGTTTCTGAAAGAAGAAAAAGAAGCGCTGAGAATCTTTCATCAAACAGGAGAAAAAGATTATGAATGGGTAAAAGCGCAATATATAACTAATAGATTCTCAGATGAAGGAGTTGCTCCATATTTCCATAATATGGCTGAACTTTTTCAAAAAGCAGATTTACTTATATGCCGTGCCGGAGCTACAACAATTGCAGAAATCATCGCTGCCCGTAAGGCTTCAATTTTAATACCGTTTGCTAAAGCAGCAGATAACCACCAGTTCTATAATGCTAAAGAATTAGAGAATATAAGAGGAGCAGAACTCATATGTGAGGAAGAATTTACACCGGCGCAACTTGCAGGTAAAATTCTTCATTTTATGAAAAACAGGCAAGAGATAACACGGATGGAAAAAAATTTAGAGCAGCTTAGAACAGAAAATGCAGCCGATAGAATTTCAAATCTTTGTCTTGAACTCATGAAAACACAACACAAGGAGGATCGAACTTGGTGAAGCAGATATACAAGAAGCTCAATCATATTCATATGATAGGCATTGGAGGCACGGGCATGAACGGGATTGCCGAAGTGTTATTGAATCTTGGCTATAAAGTCTCAGGAACAGATATCAACAAAAATGAAGCTACGAAACGCTTGTCCCGGCTTGGCGCAGAAATCCATATCGGCCACAAAGCAGAAAAAGTAGAAGGGGCAGATGTTGTAGTCATCTCCTCTGCAATAAAAAAAAATAATGTCGAAGTCAAAGAAGCCAGGCGCCGTAAGATTCCAGTTATACCGAGAGCAGAAATGTTAGCGGAATTAATGCGTATGAAATACGGCATTGCTATAGCTGGATCACATGGAAAAACATCCACAACATCCATGATCGCACAAGTGCTTGAATCAGGCGGTTTCGATCCAACAATCATTGTAGGAGGACGATTAAACACAATCGGAGCTCACGCAAAACTCGGAGAAGGTGACTTTATTGTTGCAGAAGCAGATGAAAGCGACCGTTCGTTCCTGTATTTATCTCCTTTCATCGCTGTCCTTACAAACCTGGACGAAGAGCATCTTGACCAATACAAAACAATCGACGAGATTAAAAGGACATTCGTGTATTTTGCCAATAAAGTCCCCTTTTACTGCCCAGTTGTGCTTTGCCTTGACGATGCCAACCTTCGAAGTCTAATTCCTTCGCTTGAGCGGAGAATTATCACATATGGATTCTCGTCAAAAGCGGATATACTTGCAAGAGAACCAGAATTTAAAGACTTTACAAGCACATCTATTCTCTTTAGGAAAGGCAAGAAATTAGGGACTCTTCGCCTGAATGTCCCTGGTATCCACAGCATATACAATGCAATGGCTGCTGTTGCCATTGGGCTTGATTTGGATATCTCCATTTCTAAAATCTTTAAATCGCTCGAGAGCTATCATGGAATAGGACGCAGGTTTG
>DAOUSP010000218.1 GCA_030627155.1 Candidatus Aminicenantota bacterium | reverse complement strand
AGTTGAGGAAGGCCTTTCTGAAGCGTTGGAAACAGATTTAAAAGACGCTTATTTAACAGACATTCAGAAGAAACATCCTTCATTATTCGAGCGCTACTACAGTCAAAATGTCGGCTTTGATTCAAGCGGCAACAATTTTGGCTTTGAAATCCGTTGGTATCCCGCAGGAGAGAACGGAGCTTTCAGCATGGGCTTATCAGTTGAAAAAACAACAATGAAAATCTCTCTTCCCGATGTTTCTGCAAACTTGGAATTGGAAGATGAACTGACTCAGAAAACAGCCAGCTTTGAAGGTGGAGCTTCAGGGAATTTTTTACTTGAACCCCTCTCTTTTCATTTGAGTTTTCGTTGGGACATTATGGCCTCGTCTGTAGTGCATCCCTATATAACTTTTGGATTGGGAGCTTCAACCGGGACAGCTCTTGAAAGCTCAGAACTCAATTACTCATACTCTGGCGAGCTTAATATCGAAGGGGAGGAAGCAGAATATTTTGATGGTGGAGATACAAAAACACTGCAGCAACTGATGGATGAAATGGAAGAAGAAGGTGAAGAATTTTTCCTTCCTGGTTTTATTCCTTTCATTCAATTGAATCTTGGGGTAAAAGCCAAAATTGCCCAAAATGTGTATTTGCTTATTGATGCAGGCATATTCAATGGATTCTTGATAAGAGGAGGAATTGCTCTACGCATTTAATCTTTATTCCAATACTGTAGAATCACCTTTACTTTTCCCTTATTTATTTTGAAAATAAAAGCAAAATTATAAGGAGGAATAAATATGAGGAAGAGAAAACTTCTATTTTTAGCTGTCGGTTTCATCTATATCTTTGTTTCCTTGCTTTTATCTGGGCAGCAGCCCAGGGCCGTAAATACAGATGAGCAGCGCCTTTTACAGGTAATGCATTCGATATCCAGCCATAAGCTATTTGACTATGTGAAAGAGCTGGCATCTGAAAAGTATGCTGGACGGCTAACAGGGACAGAAGAATACAATGAGGCAGCCCGTTGGGTGAGTTCCTTTTTTGAAAAATGGGGGATTGCTCCGGATGGAGACAATAATACTTACTTTCAGGCATTTCCGATTGCTTATACGCTGGTTTTCAAAGGATGTGAGGCATACCTCCATATTCCATACATGAATTCCACAATAAAAAAGTATTATTGCTATGAAGATGAATTCATTCCTGGTGGGACTTCAGCCTCTGGTGAGGTAACTGCTGATGTGGTCTATGTGGGCTACGGAATAACTGCGCCTGAGCTTGGGTATGATGATTACAAAGGAGTCGATGTTAAGGGGAAAATCGTGTTGATGGAAAGAGAAGTCCCTGTATCAGCAGATAAGGACCCTGAAATTTTTAAAAAATGGCGTCCATATTCTTTCCACCAGTATAAATTAGAAAATGCCTTTGCTCATGGGGCCAAGGGTATGTTGTATAATTACGGCCCAATTGGAAACCCTAACAATTCTTACAGGGAAGGGTTTATATACTCTCATGTAGGGCCTGTGGTCGTTTCCGATATTTTTGCCGGCACAGGCAAGGACCACAGTCAGGTTGTTGGAAAGATTAAGAAAACCCTGAAGCCACAATCGTTTCCCACCGGCAAGGTGTTTACGATTAAAAACAATACAGAGCATCATCCGGAAGGCATAGGTTACAATGTAATCGGGGTCCTTGAAGGCTCAGATCCTGAGCTGAAGGACGAGGTGATTATTCTCGGCGGTCATCTTGACCATCTTGGCAGATGTTACGAAATTATGCCCGGGGCAAATGACAATGCTTCGGCTGTTGCTGTTATCATGGGAGTGGCTGAAGCTCTGGCAAAGTCTCCTGTGAAACTACGCCGTTCTGTGATGTTTCTGTGTTTTGGCTCAGAAGAGCAGGGTGTTGTTGGGTCTAAATTTTATCTGGAAAATCCTGTTTTTCCTCTGGAAAAAACCGCTGCCTTTATAAATATGGACGGAGTAGGATGCGGCGATAAATTAGGCGCTTTGGCTGCGAAAAACTATACTGAATTCTGGAAGTTTATTAAAAAAGCGAATGACAGCTATGTTCATCGCGAGATAAGCCCGCGTTATTTTGCCAATATTGCACGGCCAAGACTGGATGCAGCTCGTTTCATGTGGAAAGGAATACCATCGATATCATTCAGCGCTTATGGAGCTCCTTCCTATTATCATGTTACCAAAGACAATATTAATTTTATAACCCCTGAAATCCTTGAGGATTTAGCACAGATTGTATTTTTGGCTGTAACAGATATGGCTAATCAAGATTCCCTTGATTTTAGGAATAATAAATAATTCTAAACCAAATTTGTGTCAATACTACATATTAATTGGAAAATGAGAAAGAAGCATAAAAAATCACAGCACTGTGTATAATTTTAATTATTTTTGACTTCAGATTTTTCCAATGTTATAAATTTTATTAAAGAAGTACAGTATATAAAAACTTTAATTAGCAACATGGAAAGAGGGAAGATTATAACTACAGGCGCAGAAGATGGAGCTCTGAATGAAAGAAGGGGCAAGGGGCGAAATCTTGTCTTAAATATTGTTCTGCTTCTATTTATTTTTCCCATGTTCATTCTTCAGGGAACAAGCACAAAAAAAATTCAGAAAAAATGGTCTCCTGGACATTTATTTCTGCAAAATTTAAAGATCGATCCAAGACTTCAAAGTGAAATCTTATCCAGTTTGGATCCGGGAAAAACTTTTAAAATCTGGATTTATTTTACAGATAAGGGAATAACCTCTCAGGTATCTCTTGCCAGCAAGTTGGCCGAAGTGAGGCAGGACTTAAAAGATCGCTGCATCTGGCGCCGCAGGAAGGTGCGCACAGAAGAGAATTTAGTT